>DATBQC010000797.1:0-2298 GCA_036561065.1 Methylobacter sp.
GCAAGTTGTAACTGTCGCCTTTGGTTAACGGGTGAATGCTTAGCGGCATCTTTGGCTGATGTTATTTTCTTCGGTACGAGTTGCAGGTGAAAAGAACCGGCCAAATTACGCGAAATGCTGTCCACTTTAAATCCATCTACCGTAACCGACAGGTGTTGCGCCTGCTCTTCCAGTAACTCTGCTGAAGCGGCTGCTTGTTCTACCAACGCGGCATTTTGTTGGGTTACATCGTCCATTTGAGCGATGGCTAGGTTGACCTGTTCTATCCCGGATGCTTGTTCAATTGAAGCGGCGCTGATCTCTGACATAATGTTAGTTACATTGCTGATGGAGTTGAGAATCTCCTCCATAGTTACCCCTGCCTGAGCAACTAATTTACTTCCTCCTGAGACTTTATCTACCGAATCGTTAATCAGGTTTTTAATTTCTCCGGCAGCCGTCGCGGCGCGTTGCGCAAGATTGCGTACTTCAACGGCCACAACAGCGAAGCCCCGACCTTGTTCCCCTGCCCGTGCGGCTTCTACCGCAGCATTGAGGGCAAGAATGTTGGTTTGGAAAGCGATGTCGTCGATCACCGAGATGATGTCCCCGATTTTGCGTGAAGACTCGTTAATGTCATCCATTGTCGTTACGACTTGGCCGACCACTTCAACGCCTTTACCCGCTATGTGCGAGGCATCAACGGCCAGCTGGTTGGCGTGTTGCGAGTTTTTAGTATTATGTTGCACGGTAGAGGTCAGTTCTTCCATGCTGGCGGCGGTTTGTTGCAAGCTTGCGGCTTGCTGCTCGGTTCGTTGCGACAAATTATTGTTGCCCGCGGCGATTTCTTTGGAGGCTGTGTTAATGCTTTCGGTAGAACTCTTGATGTCTCCTACCAAGCTTTTGAGGTTTTCTACAATACTGTTCATGCCGACGACCGCTTCACCAAAAGTGCCGGGATAATTTTTGTCTATAGACTGAGTCAAGTCGCCTTGAGCCAGTGCATTGGCGACGCGCAATACGTCGTTGAAGCCGACATCGCAAGTCGCCATCAGGTTATTGAGGTTGGTCAAAATCCCGTTGAACATAAACTCAAATCTATCCGCATCGCTACGCTTTGAGAAATCACCTCTGGCACCGGCTTCGGCAAGCATTTTGATTTCGTTGTTGACCTCAAGGAAGGTCTTCTTGGCGTTGTCCATAATCTCGGTAATGACAATTGTCTCGCCCGGCAGAATATCCATATCAACAGAAAAGTCCCCTTTGGCATACTGATTAACGATGCCGATCAGTCTTCTGTTAATAGCGATGCGCGATTGAATCAACTCATTCACTTCATGCGCCATCTTGCCGTAGATGCCGGAGAACTTTGCAACATCGAGCTGCTCTTTGACCCAGCCTTGTGCATGCTTTTGCGCCATGGCGTCCAGGTCGGTAACGAAGGTGTTAATAGGATCCTGGATGGCTTTCATAGAACGCAATAGTTCCCCGATCTCATCTTTTTGATAAATGTCAATGCTGGAGTTCAGGTTACCGGCGGCAATGGCCGCTGCAACCTGTTGGACGGTTTTGAGTGAGCGCAAAATGCCGCGGCTGATCAGTACGGTCAGTACGATAGCCATGACAACGCTGAATATAAAAATGCCGAGCAGGACGATTTTGTATCCGTGTATTGTGCTTCCGGCATCAGACTCGCTTTCTACGTTGCGGGCTGTTGCAAGTTTCACAGCCTCATCAATAGCGCCGCGATGCTCTTCATAAGCTTGACGCATTGCCTGAAGGCTGGCTAGCGAAGCGTCGCGGTCGCCCGCCTGGATGCTTGGCAGAAACCGTTGGTTGGCTTCATTGTAAAAGGCTTCTGCCGCCTGATAGGAGCGTTCGACTAAAGCAACGCGTAGTTCCTGAGTCAAAGGCTGATCCAGCCAAAACTTATGACGGGACTCGTATTCCGTTTTTAACCTTTGAAAACGCATCGCTAAAGCGTCTATTTCAGTAGGATTAGCCGCTTGGGTCAATTGCAGCGCCACCAGATAGGATTCGATGATGTATTCCGGCGGAGGCAGAACATCGGCAATAAGATCTTTGCCCTGGACAATGTTTTGATAAATCGGGCCATTAACATTAATTGTATTTATGGCTTTGAATGTTGCGAGACCGAACAGCGAGAAACCGATAACCAAAGTCCCCAAAATTATCGTAAAACGCATTTTGATGGTTAACGGAGCGGAATTTTTCAAGTTATTTAGCATAATATTTTCCCCTTTCTATTTTTGGATAATGCCTAACCGGCCCGGTCAGGCATCTATCGCTGCTGGTAAT
>DATBQC010000798.1:0-5450 GCA_036561065.1 Methylobacter sp.
GATCATCTGGTTGATCGCGGCTTTGTCGGTCGCGCTCAAGGTAATCGTGAACGCGGTGCCGGAAGTGATTTCGACGTTCGAGCTATCGGTCAGGGTATAGGTCGCGCCGCCTTCGCCGGTGAAGGTGAATTTGTTGGCAACGATGTCGTTGGTCGCGCCGGACTTCGACAGGAAGCCGGTTCCAGTCACCACCAACGCGCCGGTGGAGGCATCATAGGTAGACGAGGTAATGGCCGGTACCGCCACGTTGCTGGCGGTGATGCCGTTACCGCTCAGGTCGGCATCGGTGATCCCTGCGGCAGCTCCGGCGGTCCAGTCTTCGGCAGCGGCGAGGTTATAGGTTGTTGAGCCGGTCGACGCGGTGCCGTTTTTATTGATGATCTGGTTGATGGCCGCCTTGTCGGTGGCGCTCAAGGTGAGGGTAAAGGCAGTGCCTGAGGTAATCTCGACGTTCGAGGTATCGGTTAAGGTATAGGTCGCTCCGCCTTCGCCGGTCAAGGTGAATTTGTTGGCGACGATGTCGTTGGCCGCGCCGTTCAATTTCAGGAAGCCGGTGCCGGTCACCACCAGCGATCCGGTGGCGGCATCGTAGGCGGATGAGGTAATGGCCGGAACCGCCACGTTGCTGGCGGTGATGCCGTTACCGGTGGCGTCGGAAATGTCGCCATTGGTAATAACGGTATCCCAATCATCGGCCGCTGCCAGATTGTAAGTCGTGGCGCCGGTCGAGGCGGTGCCGTTTTTGTTGAGCATTTGATTAATTGCCGCCTTGTCGGTGGCGCTTAAGGTCAGGGTAAAAGCGGTAGCGGAGGTTATCTCGACATTCGAAGTATCGGTTAACGTATACGTCGCTCCGCCTTCACCGGTAAAAGTGAGTTTATTAGCGGTAATGTCGTTGCTCGCTCCGCTGGCCGCCACCAGATTGGTGCCGGTCACCGCTAGACTGCCGGTGCTGGCGTCGTAGGTGGAAGAGGTGATGGTCGGCGTTTGTACGTTGCTTACGGTAATGCCGTTGCCGGTCAGGTCGGCGTTACCGGTACTGGCAACATCCCAGTTGGCGGCGGCGGCAACGTTAAAGGTCGTTCCGCCAACGGAAGAGGTGCCGTTCTTGTTCAGCAAGCCTTCCACGTTAATCTGGTCGGCGGCGTTCAACGCCAAGGTAAACTGGGTTGCCGACGTAATTTCAACGTTCGACGAAGTCAAGGTATAGGTTGCCCCCCCTTCGCCGGTCAGGGTCAGCTTGGTAACGTCGATGTCATTGTTAGCGCCGCCTGTAGCGGTCATGCCCGTGCCGATCACCACCAGGGAATTGGAGTTGGCGTCGTAGGTGGCTGAGGTGATCGTTGGGCCTGATTGGGTAAAAATAAAGTTATCGTACAGGACATCGGTAAAAGAGCCGCCTCCACTCTTTGTTACCGTGAAACTGGTAACGCCAGTCCAATTAAGCGCAATAGTCGCGCCAGCGCTTGTTTCCGTTGCATTGACAACGGAATTGCCGCCTCCCGTAGGCGTGAATACTAAAGCATTATGTACGCCTTGATCCGCCAGTCGAAATGAGGTCAGGTCAACAGCACTGCTGAAAGAAAAGGTCTCGCTTGTATGAGTTGCACTATCAACCATAACATTGCCGGAAGTACCCGCATAGCTACCGCCAGCTGCAACAACCCAATTACCCGCATCAATGGTTGCCGTCATCGTAACGCCGCTTATTACCCCTTGAGTGACCGTGCTAGTTCCTGTCCCAGTCGCTGATTCAAAATCGAACGTGGCAAGCGTGTAATCATAGGCAGCGATACCCGCATCTGAAAGGTATATACCTGTTTCAATGCTACCGCTAACAGTTTCAAACTGCCAGTTTCCTCCCAAAGCCGCTGCGCCGGTGGCATCATTGGACGCGGCAATATCCGCCCGAGTCGATTGAGCCAGTGCGGCAACAAACGCCGCCCCATCGGAACCCGCGCCCACATCGCAGCCATACAGCAAAACATCGGCGTTCTGGGTCAACGCGTTACCGATAGTCGTTAGCTCGGCGGCATGATCTTGCAGGTTTTGCGAAGTCAGAGTCAACGACCCCAATAAAAGCGCACCTTCGGAACCATGCGAAACAATATGGATGGCGTCGATGCCACTACGCCCATTAAGAATTTGCGCCATCTGCGCCAAACCGTCTTGACTGGAATCGAGCACATGCACTTCCTCGCCCGGTTTCGCATCGTTCACCAGAGTCTGATAGTCGGCCACGTTGTTTTCGATAAAGACGACCTCGGTGCGTTGCGGCTGCGGCACCGGATCGACTTGAGCGGCGGGCGGCACCACATCGGCGGCAGCTTGGGCAAGTTTAGCCGCATCAATGGCAGCAGTATCTTGCACGGGGGGCTTAGTGTCGACCACGGCATCTACTGCTGTCCCCGCCGCCGCGCCATCGAACATGATACGCGGCTCCAACGCCAGCATAGTTCGGCGGGGCTTGTACTCTGGGGCATGGTTATTTGCAGAGGCCGACAGGCTTGAATTTGTTTGGCCTGCTTTTTCTTTGAACAGCGATTTGATAAAGTTCATAGGGTACTCCCTGCATTAATGGTATCGGGTTACCGGATAGGTATAGTTAAGCATTGCGCATGTTAGCGGCCGTAAGTCGACAGACTTGAGTTTATTTGGCCTGATTTTTCTTTGACAGCGATTTGGTAAAGTTCATCTGGATGCCCTCACTAAACAGGGTTACAAACCCTGCAGGCATAGACTTTTTGGTTCCTACGCTTAATAAGTCCTTAAAAAGGCATAATTGAATCATGAATACCAATTCTAAGATAAGTAATAATACCTAGTTCAATATATCAACGCAATCAATTAATCTAACGCCAACATTCCATCCTGCAAGCCGGATAAGTCTGCTCAAGTAACAGCGAGAACTGGCGCTTCCGGTACATCGCATGCCAAACCGGAAACACTCACTCCGCACTACAATTACATAATTTCCGGCCTGCACTACCCCCTCTCCTGTCCATGCAGTCATCGGCAACTACTCCTGTATCATCTAAATCAGGGAAGTAGCACCGGAAAAGGTAGGTTGCTTAATTCAAAAAATCACCATAAAACCGCCATAACTCACCGTTAAACATATAATTATTTATTAGTTGTAACCTTAGGTCTCTTCAGTGTACACTTTTTGACCGTTAGCCTAGCCTTCAAGAGATATTAAATTACTTGATACACAACCAGGCAACATCCAGCCCGGCGGCAACGGGCAAAACCCCTTCGCCATTACGCATTGACGCTACATGGCATAACAACAACATCAAAACCAGAAGGAAAAAACATGGATACTTTTATCGGCTTCATTACCGCATTCCCTTGGAACTGGGCTCCCAGAGATTGGTCGACATGCCAAGGACAGACAATCCAAGTCCAGCAAAACGCCGCCCTTTTCGCTTTGCTTGGCGTCTCCTTTGGCGGCAACGGGCAAACTACTTTCATGTTACCCGAACTGCGCGGCAGACAGATTACCGGTTATGGACAAAGCCAAGCCACCGGCACCGTTTTCCAATTCGCTGAAAAAGGCGGTGCGGAAAAAGTGCTCTTGAACGCTTCACAGACTCCTGTGGCGCCGCACACTCACACGGCTGCGTTTACACCGACTGGCGCAAGCAGTGCGCAAATGTTAGTTTCCACTAATCCGACAGCATCAACCCCTACACCTGCTGCGGGTTCATACCTAGCAGCATCGAAAGCCATTGGAGGTACTTCAATGTTCGTACCGGGAACTCCCGCACCAACATCTACTGTTGCGCTTGGCGGCGTTTCCGGCGGTGGCGGTTCCGGCACGGTTACTGTCAGCCCCACCGCCGCCCCAGCAGCAGCCTCCGTCCCGTTAATGAACCCTTATCTGGCGCTCAACTTCTGCATCGCCATAAACGGTTTATTCCCCAGCCGCAACTAAGGCCAGCACAACGGTATGCGCGCTCGCGCGCATACCGGCGGAGACTAAATTCCAATGATACTAGATACATTAACCGGCGATTTTTTTGCCGTGCACCAAGGAAAGCTGTTGACGGTGGAAACTGTCGATGGACAATTAACGCTGGAAGTAATGAGCGTAGAAGAAACCCCGCAGTCCGCCGGCCCCAACTCTAAACGCACACCGTTTAGAGTACTGCTGCGCGGCCCTGATTCCCCTTGCCTGTACGACGGTTGTTATAGCTTTCGGGCGAATGACGATGAAGACTGGCGACTGGAAGATATTTACATAAACCGTATTATCGCACCAGCCAATTCCGATGGACAGGGAGCCTTTTACCAGATCATTTTCAGCTAAATGATCCGGTATGAACTAACTTTGGAATATATGAAGAGGCGGGCAAATCCGCCTCTTCACTAAATCGACGACATGAACCCCCAAAGATATAATTTTTTTCATGTCTAAATTCGAAGGATGATGGCTTTGCCGGAATAATCCTAAAAAAATCAGTTGCAGCGCGTGTAATCCGTTCGTGCTGAGCTTGTCGAAGCATGAACGGATTATACACTACCACCCATTCGGTGAGCATTCCAAACCCCGCTCACCCTTCGACAAGCTCAGGGCGAACGGGATTTGGAATGCTCAACTGATTTTTCTATGATAATAAGTTGTATCGCAAGCTATCCGACTATCCGCATTTCTCCCTCTACCCCCTTGCAAACAATCCTCGCAAAGTTCAATCCATTGTCATGAAACAAAATACTGCAAATCCATCCTTTCTACGCCTACCTGTTCATTTCGATGCCGCCCGCCTGCAAGAGGATTTGGCGCGCGTACAACCCCAGACATGGCTAGCCCACTTCAATCAACGTATTTACGAAGGGGATTGGAGCGGCGTTTCGCTACGCGCCATACCGGGCAGCGCCATCCCGATTTATTCCGACCCGAACGCGCAAAACTGGGAGGACACGCCATTACTGGCGCAGTGTCCCTATTTCCAGGAGGTTTTACAGTATTTTTGCTGTCCATTACTCTCGGTTCGATTGCTGCGACTCGGGCCGGGAGCGATTATCCAGGAGCATCGCGATCCTATGTTGGGCATGGATTACGGCGAGGTACGCATCCATGTGGTAGTGTCGACCAACCCCGATGTGGAATGCCGCATAGCCGGTATCGACCAGCATTGGGCGGCCGGCGAGTGCTGGTACGCCGACTTCAATCAACCGCACAGTTTCGCCAACCGAGGCAAAACCGAACGGATTCACATGGTGCTGGATTGCACACTGAACGATTGGCTACGAGCTTTGCTAGCGGGCTAAAATAGCTACGTAGTAGGGTACGAGACTGTGAACGTATTATCAAAAAACAGGTAAAAAGCATTATTCACCACGAAGGCACGAAGTACACGAAGAAAAATAATTTCTTTTTATTCAATGTATTGAAAACTTCGTGCTCTTCGTGCCTTCGTGGTGAGTTTTTTAATTTTGTTCAAAAA
>DATBQC010000799.1:0-8106 GCA_036561065.1 Methylobacter sp.
TAATCGTTTAAAACATTTTTCCATGACCTATGTGTTCATCGATGATGAAGATGTAGCCTGCGAATATGAGCAAACAGAGCAAGACCCGGTCGTCGCCCCTGACGGCAACAGCGTCAGTTTCAGCTTAAGAAATATCGATCAAAACGAAGACCAAGAATGTTATTCAGTTGTCTTGGTGAAAGAGGGCGATGACGAGTTTCACATCAAATCCGATTATTTTGACGATGCGGCCGAACCTTACCCGCTGGATGTCGAAACTTCCGATGATGACGTAAAGTTCATTTTGGAAGGCGAGGATGAGGTTATGTATTTGTATGGTTTTTTTGAATAAAACGGCTGCGCAGTGAGTAAGCCCAGCACTCTCGTATTAGCCAATCAGATCATTACTTCGCTAATCAAAAAGCATAGCCAGCGTTTTTAAATCATTCAGGCATTCTCGGCGTGGAACGGAGCCCTTTTGTCCGTGCTTTGTCCGAGCATGAACGTCGAGGAATATTTATTCACATTGAACGTGCCGCCCGGTCTTGAAGAAGAGACTGTTTGTTGATGTTGGAGCCGGAACACGGCTTCTGCACTTTCCCGATCTATTCTCATGATCATAAGAATAAAGGGCTGTCGCTGGCTGAATAGGTCAGCGGCAGAAGAAAGCCCGTTTTTAGATGTATGTTCCCGAGCATAGATTGGCCGCGTTATTGGCGCAATTGAAAGCCGAGTTTTCCCGCTCCGACTAAATACTGGGTACTGCCGGTGATTGAAAACGGGGGGATTTGATGTGAAAGTCAGGACTTGAGCTGATAAATGCTAAAGTTGGTCTTATCTGTATCAGGCATTGACTGTCTCAGTTCGACCCCTTTGAGACATTCGAGCTCCCGACTGGCAACCGCCCGCTTCTTAGCATAGAGCGGACATTCAGGAAACTGGTTTGAAGTGGCCGTAATTCGGCCAAAGGCGACGGTATGTTATGGAACCGTCAAAGGGTTCCCCATGACCGCTTTACTACGCCAATGCCAAATACGTATTATGGGAGCAGTAGCAAGGATAACGTCAGATAACCTTTACCATGTCATCAGCCTCGTCATCAGCCTCGAACTAAGTAGCCAATCAACTTTCCATGACGGACGTGAGAGCCTCAATTATTTCTTTGATTGCCCACTAGCTATCCCATGAACGGGTTTTGCCGATTGCCACAAATTTCCCTTCAAAATTGCCCACTGACTGCCCCCCGTACTCTAAGACAGATGACACCGCAATTCTTGAACGGCCTCTGCGCAAGAGTGTTCGCATGAAAACCTCCCAAGCTTCTGGTTGCGTGATAAACGAGCGCGCTATAAACGTGCCGTAGATTGGCCGTTCATAGCTCATGATGTTGTTCTGAATCACGATGCTACTTGCCATGCCTGCACTCTTCAGACGGACATGTATTATTGACCATGCAGCAAGGATCGCTACTGCTGAGGCGCTGCCACCGAATACGGATTCGGTGTGATTGATGTTGGGAGCCAAGGGGGCGCTCAGAATAACCCTTTCCTTCTCAGCCTCGATCACACTGACTTGCATGGCCTGTGAGAGCGGTATATTTTCATGCAGGTACTGCTCAAGCTCTTGTGGGGTCATTGGCATCTCCTCGTTATAATCATCATAAAACCCAGCAGGCTGTTTTTGGAAATGGCAAACGATGCTGTTAACCATAAATAATTTACAGCGAGAGTAATAAACTATTCCTTGATTACGCCGTTAAAGCTAAAAAAGGAATCGTCTTAGATGTTAAGGCGCATTTTCGTTCCATTGGGCTTCAAACTCCAATAAGAGCGTGTTTATCTTCTTTCGTTGCTACCGCATACATGACGTTCGTCTCTATTGCATTCACCTGCCCGTCAACAAGTCGTGACAAATTTCGCTCGCGCACCCGATTAAAGGTATCCGTATCCAGTTGCTCAAGCGTTCCTCGGTAGCCGCTGCCCATGGCGATCTTCCACCAGTCATCCGGTGAATTCAAAGGATGCGTTCCGGCTTCGGCGAGGATGTCGACGTTACGCACGTTGGCTTCGGCGAGCATTGCTCTGAGACCATCCGGTTCCGAAATGCGATCCCAAGGATTGAACCCACGATGCAGATCGGGGCGCTCGATATGGATGGCATCCCAGAAAACGCCGTTGGCTGGCTCGAATAAGTTCGATCCCCAAGTGGTAATGGCTAGCCGACCGCCGGGTTTCACCATGCGCCATAACTCCCTGACCGCCTCGGTCATGTCCGGAACGAAGAAAATACCGAAGACACACACCACGGCATCGAAGCTTTCATCGGGATAGCCCAGAGCCTGCATGTCGCCAACACGGAACTCAATGTTTTCCAAGCCTCTGGCTTCCGCCTTGGCTCTGGCCAGGTCAATCAGGCGCTCGGCGAGATCAGCCGCAATGACGTGTCCGTCAGGCCCGACGATTTCCGCCGCGGGCAACGCTGATCCTCCGCTGCCAGAACAGACATCCAACACTCGTTCGCTTGGCCGCAGATCGAGCCGTTCCACGGTACGCCGGCCAAAGCGATGCCAAAAGGAGCTGACCGGATGGTCGAAGTGATCAGATGCAGCATTGTAGGCCATCGCGGCCTTGGCATTGGCTTCCAGTTGTGGGCTCATTTGGCAGACGGTTCCTAAAATTTCGATTTCCGATGACTCGGTCATGGTTGACTTTCCGTTATTGGTCAAGGTAGTTGATTTTTATTGCACTGCATAAATCCGTTTTCTGAAGAAAAACGCCACATTCACCAGCGCAATCATCACCGGCACTTCTATCAACGGCCCGATTACCGCAGCGAAAGCCTCTCCGCTGCTGATGCCGAACACGGCGACGGCCACGGCAATCGCCAGCTCGAAGTTATTACTGGCGGCGGTGAAGGCCAGCGTGGTGCTTTTTTCATAGCCCGCACCGATGGCTTTCCCCATAGCAAAGCTGACCAAAAACATCACCACAAAATAAATCAACATAGGGATGGCAATCCGTACCACGTCCAGCGGCAGTTGCACGATCAAATCGCCTTTCAGCGAGAACATCACCACGATAGTGAACAGCAATGCAATCAACGTAAGCGGGCTGATTTTTGGCACGAAGCTGTGGTGATACCAGTCCTTGCCTTTGGCACGCACCAGTACAAAACGTGTTATGAAGCCAGCGATAAACGGAATGCCCAGATAAATGAACACGCTCTTGGCGATCTCGCCTATGGTGATGTCCACCAAACTGCCCGGCATGCCAAACAGTGGCGGCAGCACCGTAATGAATAACCAGGCATAAACACTATAAAACAGCACCTGAAACACGCTGTTAAACGCCACCAGACCGGCCGCGTATTCATTATCGCCTCTTGCCAGTTCATTCCAGACAATTACCATCGCGATACAACGGGCCAGGCCAATCAGGATCAGGCCGGTCATGTATTCCGGATAATCGCGCAGAAACACAATCGCCAGACCGAACATCAATAGCGGACCGATAATCCAGTTCTGCAGCAGCGAAATCCCTAATATCCGCCAGTTGCGAAACACGTCGCCTAGTTCCTCGTAATGCACTTTGGCCAGCGGCGGGTACATCATTAGAATCAAACCGATCGCAATGGGGATATTGGTAGTGCCGATGGAAACTGTCTTGTTAAAAGCAGTGACTTGCGCCGGCAAGGCAAAACCGATACCGACACCTACCGCCATGGCTGTGAAAATCCACAACGTCAGGTAGCGGTCAAGAAAGGATAATCGTGTTGTTGAGCAGGTGGGTTGGTTCATAACTGTCTCCCGTTAGATTTACTAATAGCTAAATTTAGACGTCCATTTCATACACAAGACCAATATCGTCGATGTGGCGTTTGATTGTCATCGCGTCTAATTTGTCGATCGGCAGGCTGCAAAATAGCGATATACGCCGCTTGAGCAATAAATAAGTCGTCAGGAAAGCTTTTTGCTGCTGTTCGACAGATCTAAAGAACCTGACAGGATCATCGACACCCCATTGTGCCTGCATCGGCTGACCTGGCCAAACCGGACAAGGCTCACCAGCGGTCTTGTCACAGACCGTGAAAATGAAATCAAAGAGGGGCGCATCGTTGGCGATGAATTCATTCCAATGTTTACTGCGCAAACCGACGGTATCGTAATTGAGGTTTTGCAATAGCTGGATAGCCAGCGGATTGACCTCGCCGAGGGGGTCACTGCCGGCACTAAAAGCTCGAAAACGCCCTTTACCCATCTCATTGAGTATGGCTTCAGCCATAATGCTGCGAGCCGAATTCCAGGTACAGATGAACAGAACGTTGTAGCTTTTTTGAGTCATTTCAGCGTTTAGGATTGATGCGTTTGCCACCTGCCAATTCAAGTAAGCGGCTAATGCCTATCGGCTCTTCTCTAAGCAGCGGTACCACTGCATAACGTTGAGCATGGGTAGTGGCGACGGCATTGATCTCGCGCAGTTCATTGGCGGCTCGCTGGCGCAGCAACGGAGAATGAACAACGGTGGCGGCAACGCTGTTGTTGATCACCCAGGCCCAGGGTTCAATGCCGGCGCGGCGCAGGTCAGCTTGCAGGTTGGCGGCTTCCAGAACCGGCGTAGTTTCGGCCAGGGTCACCAGCAGAACCTTGGTCCGTTGAGTATCCTGCAATTGCATCATGGGTGTGGTGTAGTGCAGACCAGAACTACCCATCTGCCGCGAAATTTCACGGTGGTAAGCCCCCGTTGCATCCAGCAACAGCAGGGTGTGCCCGGTCGGTGCGGTATCCATCACCACAAATTTCTTGCCCGCTTCACGAATGATGTGGGAAAAGGCTTGGAACACGGCGATTTCTTCGGTGCAGGGCGAGCGCAGGTCTTCTTCCAGTAGCGCTTTGCCCTGGGCATCCAACTTGGCGCCTTTGGTCTGCAAGACATGTTGCCGATAACGTTCGGTTTCGGCTACTGGATCGATACGGCTTATCGTCAGGTTCTCGAGAGAGCCACTAAGCGTTTCGGTCAAGTGCGCAGCCGGGTCTGATGTAGTGAGATGCACGGGCAACCCACGATGAGCGAGTTCCACAGCTACGGCGGCGGCCAGCGTGGTTTTGCCGACCCCGCCTTTACCCATCAGCATGACCAGGCCATGACCGTCTTTGGCGATGTCATCGACCAGTTCGGAAAGACTGGTTTCGTCGAGCTCAATGGGGGAAGCCACCCTGACGTGCCCTTGCGCCGGCGTGTCAACCAGCAGTTGACGCAGAGCATCCAAACCAACCAGATTGAACGGCTTGAGCATGACTTCATCACGGGGCAAAGTCTTTAACACTTCAGGGAGGGTAGCCAGTGCTAAGTGCTCACGTTCGTGAATGGCGGCTGCCAACGGGTCATTTTCAGCTTCGATGTGAGGCAGAATGCCGTTGATAACCAAATACTGCTGCGATAGCCCAATGGCGGCCAGTTCTTCATGAGTACGGGTAACTTCACGCAGTGTAGCTTGCTGGGCACGGGCCACCAGGATCAGCCGGGTGCGGTTCGCATCGGCCAAAGCATCCACGGCAGCTTTGTACTGCTCGCGTTGCTTTTCCAGTCCGGCCAACGGGCCTAGACAGGAGGCATCGCCTTTGCCTTCGGCAAGAAAATCGCTCCAGGCACCGGGCAATTGCAGCAGGCGAATGGTATGGCCTGTGGGTGCCGTATCGAAAATAATATGGTCATAGTCAGCAGTCAGCGCTGAATCAATCAGTAACGCGGTAAATTCATCGAAGGCCGCGATTTCGGTCGTGCAGGCGCCGGACAGTTGTTCTTCGATGCCTTTCACGACCGCTTCCGGCAGCACGCCGCGCACCGGCCCCACAATGCGGTCACGGTAGGCCTGCGCGGCCGCTTGCGGATCAATTTCCAGTGCGGCCAGATTGGGCACTGCGGCAATGGCGGTGATCCGGTTGCCTATGCTGACGCCGAACACTTGCCCGACATTGGAAGCCGGATCGGTACTGACCAGCAGCACGCGTCGCCCGGCATCCGCGAGCTGTATCGCCGTAGCGCAGGCAATCGAGGTCTTGCCGACGCCGCCCTTGCCGGTAAAAAACAAAAAGCGCGGCGGTTGATCGAGAAATTTCATGGCCATAGCGATAGTCCGGATTATTTTTTAACAGCAACTGCTGCCGCTGCAACAGCCGCCTTCCGGCTTGATTTCAATAACCGGTTTACTGATCCCGGCCCAGCGTGCCAGCTCGGCACGGTTAGGGTAACGGCCGGCCAACGCCACTTCGCCGTCGACTAAAATCAGCGGTAAAGCCTCGGCGCCGGAGCGTTCAAGGAAGCTTTTAACAACCGCATTTTCAGCAAAAGCCATCGGTTGTTGGGCGAGGTTGAAGCGCTCAACCTGTGCGCCCTGTTGTTTGGCCCAATCGACGTCAGCAGAAAAGCTGACCAATTGCTGGTCAACATCAACGCCACATACGCCGGTGCTGCAGCACAGCGCCGGATCAAACACTTGAATGGTTTTCATGAGAAATCTCCACAAAATAATGAAAAAACAGTTACGGCAAAGCCTTACTAGATAGCCGCCTGATTAACCCGTCGGGACAGTTCTTCGACGCTCTCCTTGCGTTCACTGTACCGGTCTACCAAATAAGGCGCCACATCGCGGGTCAGCAGCGTGAACTTAAACAGTTCCTCCATCACGTCCACGACCCGGTCATAATAAGCTGACGGCTTCATCCGGTTGTTATCGTCAAATTCCATGAAGGCTTTGGCGACGGACGACTGGTTTGGGATGGT
This sequence comes from Methylobacter sp., assembly GCA_036561065.1. Taxonomy (GTDB): domain Bacteria; phylum Pseudomonadota; class Gammaproteobacteria; order Methylococcales; family Methylomonadaceae; genus Methylobacter_A. Next base: position 6,759 of record DATBQC010000799.1, read on the forward strand.
CAGCATGCGCATCCAGCGGCCCAGGACGCGCATCTGGTTGACGGCATTGAAGGACTGCGAGCCGCCGCACACCTGCATCAGTGCCAGGGTTTTCCCTTGGGTGGGACGAACGGCGCCTATGGATAGGGGAATCCAGTCGATCTGCGTCTTCATGATGCCGGTCATGGCGCCATGACGTTCCGGCGAACACCACACCATGCCTTCGGCCCATTGAGTCATTTCTCGCAATTCGATCACCTTGGGATGCGTCTCGGGCGCATCGTCAGGCAGCGGCAAACCGCTGGGGTTGAAGATTTTTACCTCGCCGCCCATCGTCCGAAGCAACCGAGCGGCTTCTTCAGTCAGCAACCGGCTGAAAGACCGCTCGCGCAAAGAGCCGTATAACAGCAGGAAGCGGGGAGCGTGCGTGGAAGGGGTTGACGGCCGCAGCTCGGCCAGGTCCGGGAAACGGAACAGGTCGCGCTCAACATTCGGTAAATCATTCAATAAGTCAGACACGTTGACCATCTTCGCTTAAGGTAACAGGGTGCCGATACGATCCAGCTCTGCTTTCAATCGCTCGCGGTCGTTTTTCAACTCATCCAGCGGCAACGCCAGAAACTGTTCGATGCGATGCCGCAAAATGCCATAAGCGGTTTCAAAAGCGGCTTTGATTTCTTCTTCGGTACCTTCAGCATGCGCAGGGTCTTCCACGCCCCAATGGCTGCGTAAAACTGGGCCGAGATAAGCGGGGCAGGTTTCGTTGGCTGCATTACCACAGACACTAATTACAATATCTGGGGTTAACGGTAAATCATTCCAAGATTTGCTGTAATAGCCTTCAGTGGATATACCTTTTTCCTCAAGCAAAGCTACTGCTCGGCTGTTTAATCGTCCTAATGGTTTGCTTCCGGCACTGAGTGCATGCCAACCTTCTGGCGCCAGATGATTGAAAGTAGCTTCGCCGATTAAAGATCGGCAGGAATTACCCGTACAAAGAAAAAGCACATTCATAAATAAGAGTCTATTTGATCAGTGGTTGAAAGATTTGCTTCAGTGTTACAACAGTCCGATGCTGAATCGTTCTCAAAGCAGTGCTCAGGATGGCCGGTACAACATTCAGCGGTCAGATAGTCAATCAACGCCTGCATCACCGTTAGGTTCGCCCTATAACGCTGATAGCGTCCTTCTTGAGTGACATTGAGCAAACCGGCATGGGTCATCGCTTTGAGATGAAACGACAGGTTGGTCGGGGGTATGGCCAATAAGCTGCCAATTTCGCCGGCGACAAGCCCAATAGGTGCGTGTTTAACCAATAGCCGAAAAACATCCAAGCGGATGCCGGAGGCCAGTGATTCAAAAAGTGTTG
>DATBQC010000800.1:0-1957 GCA_036561065.1 Methylobacter sp.
CCAGACCGCTAATTTTATCAATACTGCAGGATTGGAAGCGGTCGGCAACAACCTTTATCGGGAGTCGGCAGCCAGCGGTGCGCCGATAGTGGGAACGCCGGGACAAGCGGAATACGGGACTTTGAATCAAGGTTCATTGGAAACCTCCAATGTCAATGTCGTTGAGGAGTTGGTCAATATGATTGAAACGCAACGGGCTTATGAGATGAACTCCAAGGCGATTTCAACAACCGATCAGATGTTGTCTTTTGCGACGCAACAATTATAAGTTAGGAGCGATGGCATGATGACTCAAAGATTTGGTTTTACGGTGAAGGGCGGCCTTGGCGTCATTACAGTCGCGCTGTCGCTGTTACAGGCTTGTACGCCGATACCGCTTAGGGATCCTGCCTTTGCTCCGGTTGCGCCGGCCGACTTAAGGCCGCCGGTACAAAACAGCGGATCAATCTACCAGTCCGGCTACGATACGCGCCTGTTTGAAGATCAAACGGCAAAAAGGGTCGGTGATATTGTGACCATTACACTGCTGGAGAAAACCCAGGCGAAAAAGGCTGACGATCTTAATACTAAAAAAGATACCACTATGTCGGCTTCGGCACCCTCGATATTCGGCTTTGCCGCATCCGCCTTGACGGGACAGAGTCCTACAACCTCACTGCAGTCAACAAAAGAATTTAAAGGGACGGGCGCTGCCGATCAAAGCAACAGCTTGAGCGGCAATATTTCCGTTACGGTTGTCGAGGTGTTGCCCAACGGCAATTTAAGTGTGCGGGGCGAGAAAAGAGTCACTTTAAATCAGGGTGATGAATTCATCAGGTTATCCGGTATCGTCAGACCGGTAGACTTAAGCTCGTCCAATATAATCACCTCAGACAAAGTGGCCGATGTCACCATTATGTATGTAGGCGAAGGTGCCATGGCCGATGCCGGTAAAATGGGCTGGGCGGCAAGGATTCTTAATAGCGCTTGGTTCCCATTCTAAAATAAGGATAAGGACATGAACACACTACACAAACACATGCTTCTTTTGACCCTACTGGGTGTTGTCTTCAGCGGGCCGATTTATGCCGAACGCATCAAGGATATTGCCTCCATTGAGGGTGTACGCAGCAATCAGCTGGTAGGTTACGGTTTGGTAGTGGGGCTTGATAAATCCGGGGATAAAACCACTTTTACCGGACAAAGCTTGCGCAGTATGTTGACGCGGCTTGGCATTACCTTGCCCCCAGGCGTTGATCCTAAATCAAAAAACATTGCGGCAGTTTCTGTTCAGGCCGAGCTGCCGGCATTTGCTAAACCAGGTCAAGCGATTGATGTCACTGTCTCTTCTCTGGGCGATGCAAAAAGCTTACGAGGCGGGTCGTTGTTAATGAGTCCGCTGAAAGGGGCCGATGGGCAGGTTTATGCGATCGCTCAGGGTAGTCTGGTTGTGAGCGGCCTGAGCGCGTCAGGCCAGGATGGTTCAAGCATTACCGTCAATAATCCCAATGTGGGACGTATTCCTAATGGAGCAATCGTCGAGCGCATTGTTAGTACATCTTTTTCCGAAGGCGATGCGTTGATTTTTAATCTGCATACTTCGGATTTTACGACGGCTAACCGCATGGCGGAGTCTATTAACAATGTATTGGGCGCTAATACGGCAAAGGCGATCGATGCGACTTCCGTTAGGGTGAGCGCGCCGGTTGATCCCAATCAAAAAGTGACCTTTGCATCAGTGGTCGAAAATATGATGGTTATTCCTGATGATGCACCGGCGCGTGTCATTGTTAACTCCCGCACCGGCACTGTCGTGATTAACGGTAAGGTCAGGGTGCAGCCTGCGGCGGTGTCTCATGGCAGCTTGACAGTCACTATCAGCGAAAGCCCTCAGGTCAGTCAGCCAAACGCGTTATCCAACGGTCAAACGGTGGTTACGCCAAAATCTAACATAAAGATTGAAGAAGGAAAAAACCAC
>DATBQC010000801.1:0-2932 GCA_036561065.1 Methylobacter sp.
TTGGGCTGGAGATATATAGTGTCGAGCTGGTTCTGAACCCGTGGTTTTCGTTTTTAGTCTTTCCTGGCCCTATCGGGTCAAGATGCCGAAACCTTGTGGGAGGCTTCTTTCGACTATGCACAGGGAAGATCTGAAGAGGTAATGTATGTACCCTTCACCGTTAGCTCGCGACCAGCGTAACGGTTGTCGTCGGGTCAAGCGCTTGCAACCACAGGAGATCTCATAATGAAAGTCTCTAATGGTAATCCAACGCAGTTTGTGGGTCTTATCTCCAGACAGATTTTAACACAAAGAAGTGCAGCGCAATCGACGCAGAACTCGGCCTAGCAGCCCGCGGGTTCAATTTTGCAAGGCAGTGTCGAGGAGTTTTTTCTACGGGATCATCATGGTAATTTCAAGGATGGTTAGAAAGAACCCGCGCCCGTGGCGCGCTCCTACGCGATGTCTACTTCGCTTCACCCACCTGAGCGCGGCCATTTTCCCAAAGGTGATTGCGAGTTACCTCATTTTGGCATGCGACTTGTCTTCGATCTAGGATAGGCTGAATTGAAACTTTCGACGAGGTCGTCGTGGATTCGCTCGTATCGCTATATCGCCCGAAAGTCTTTGGCGAGGTGTTTGGCCAGGAACATCCCGTCCGAGTTCTCTCGCAGTTGATCAAGAGAGGACAAATCTGCCGAAATATCCTGCTTTACGGCAGCGTCGGGTCTGGCAAAACAACGCTCGCTCGCATCTACGGTAAGGCGTTGAACTGCCGCGCCACCGACGAAGATGGTTCACCTTGTCTCCGATGTTCATCTTGTAAGGAAGTAGAACAGGGGGATCCTCTCCACTTCAAAGAATTAGACGCTCCCTTATTCGAAACGCTCGACCATTTTAAAGATCACGTTAATAGCCTTGTATCTTCACCGACTCTCGGCCATCGACGGTTGATCTTTGTTGATGAGGCCCACAGCATTGCCCGGTTCAAAAACGGTTATGAATTTCTCCTCAAAATGGTGGAAGAGCCGAAGCCGGGAATTGCCTTTTGCTTTGCCACCACGGCAGTTGATCAAATTTCAGAAGCTCTCAGATCGCGCCTCTTTGAAATAGAAATCCGGCCGTTGGGCCTTGGCCAGGCTGCCGATTTTCTAAGAGATATCGCAGCCAGGGAGGGAATTCGCCACAAGGAGGGGGCGTTAGAAGTATTGGCGGGATTGGGCAAAGGTCAGCCTCGAAATCTCCTGCAAGCACTCGATCAGGTCCGGGAAGTTGGAGACGTGACGCGGGACCAAGTGAGGGAGATCTTTGGTATCGATCAAAGCGAAAAACTTGTCGATTATTTTATGGTACTCGCTGAAGGTGATTTTGCACGCCAGACTCAAGTGATCTCAACATGGAACGAAGATCTCAAGGAGAAGGTCAGGTTGGTACAACTTTTTCTCCTTTCGTTGTATTATAACGATCTGTGCTCGTTGCGTCTCATACTTGATCCACTGGTTGATTCGATCACGGCGTCAGAACGGCGGCCAATCGTTTCGGCATTTAAAACAAGACTAGGTGTCGCAGGTTCGGTTCTGCAATTCTGGAAGCGGATGATAGAACTCCTTCCAATTGTTACTTCCGATGAGAACGAAGAAGCGCTGCTAATTCGACTAACGATGTTCCAGCGATTTGTGACTGACGCTCCTTGCGGCATGGCGCAACATCAGAATGTCCAGCAGACTTTTGCTGTGCCCGTTCCACAAGGCGAGTCTGCTGCGATAAGGCCTGTGCTCAAGAAGCCAGATCGAAAACGTCGGCGAAGACGGGGACCCGCGGCGGTCCAGAACCCGGAATCTCTCTCGTACGATGTCGTACGACAGCTATTTAACGCTGCATCGTTTCTTCTGCAGCAATATGGCCCTCGGTACTTCAACACGCAAATCACGGTTCCCGCCGGCCTTTTCAAACCCAACAACGAAAAAGAGGAGTCGAAGTTCTTTTCCGAGTTCTACCGGCAGCTTGATTATTGGTTTAAAAGGCAATTCGATTGCGAATTCCATCGCCTTTCGGTATTGGAAAATGACGAGCAATTCGGGCTCCGTGCCCACATCATCATTCATGTTCCAAACGAACCAGCAAAAGAAGAGCATTTAAAGAAATGGCTTCACGATTGGAGAGCACAACAGCGTGTGGAAGCGGCTCGTGAACTTGAGATTCTAGTTGACATTAATAAGCAATACTCATCAACGGCCCGGAGGGTTTCACACCACTGGCAATGCGTGCGCTGGCTTTGTGCAGGCCTTGATCGCAGCGACGAACGTTTCCACGCTTTGAAACTAAAGAAGACTCAACCACGAACGGCGGGAATCATCGGAAAGCGACGTCGTTTAGGCACATCTGAATCTTTATCGCCCAAGGCCATCAGAGAAGCGGCGCGATGCGGGATGGAATTTTCGTACGCTTTTGATGAAGAGGCCTGGGATCGGCTTGAGGAGGGTTGGGAGCTGGATGAGTATGCGGATCGAGTGAAGGAATTGGAGAAACGGGAAAAGGAGGTTGCAGCAATCAAGGCCCAATACCCTGAAGGGATATCCAAGGCTACCGATGCCAAACGGGAAAGCAAATTGACGGAGCTCGAGAACAGCTGGTCTGAAAGGGACGGGCCTCGGTCGTGGCGAGGGTGGTGGCTTGATGAACAAATCTAGGAATGCGACCACCGACATCAAGTTTCTTTGCACACCAAGAATTGAGCCGCGAAATCAAATCATTTATTTATATCAAAAGGTTTCCGGCGTCTTGCGTTTCAAGGTTCGCGACTGCGTTCGAGAATTTGCCAAAAGAAAGGAGTGGATGCCGATCAGTCCCGCCGGTACACTGCGTGGTGCGCTTTCTTCACAATCGGTTTTTGATAAGCTGCCTTTTATCGAAGCCGATTGTAGGACTGTACGGACTGGCGGGACATCTTTCA
>DATBQC010000802.1:0-1707 GCA_036561065.1 Methylobacter sp.
CAAGCTAAGCAGCGATAAGGTATTGCAAATATTTTCAGCATGCTTGATAGAGTTGGCGAGTATCGAAAAACCTGCGCGAATCGACATCCTTACGTTCAACCTGCAGAACCTGTTGTCATGGCTTCGAAAACAACCGGATGCGCCTCGTACAAAAATTGCAGAATATGAATATGCTTTGCTGCCTATCTTTCGCGCTCAAGGCCGGCAACAGGACGAACTGATCATATACGAAATGCTCCGTGAGGACCCCGCATTCTTTGTTAGCGTAGTGTGCGACGTATATAACCCAGCGTCTGGAAAATCGGTGCAAGACAAGAGGAGCCCGGAAGAAATCAAATCGCGCGCATTGACCGCAGATAGGGTTTTGAATGCTTGGAACACTGTTCCGGGAGTCAATGGGAAAGCTGTTGACATGGAGAAATTGGACCTATGGATAGATTCTGCACGACGGCTTTTGAGCGACGCCGATCGCGCAGAGGTGGGCGATCAGGTAATAGGCAGAATGCTTTTCCGGTTCCCTGAAGATCCGGCTGACAATGTTTGGCCTCATATTGGACTGCGGCAATTGCTGGAACGCGTGAAAAGCAAGTCGATCGAGAACGGCATTGCGCTGGCGGCTTCCTCGTCCGAGGGCACCAGTGTACGCGAGGCCTTCGCCGGCGGCCAACTTGAACGCAATCTGCAAAAAAAATGGCAAGATCGATTTGCGAAATTGGACGAAAAATGGACTCGTGCCCGAGACGTTTGCATAGCCATCGCCGACTGGTGGGGGATGGTAGCTGTTGAACAGGACAACTATGCCAGGCGGGAACGCGTGCAGTTTTCTCGATAGCCTAAGTGACCAGCGCAATTGGTCGTTTGATGACGGCAATTGACATCGAGAAGAAATGTAACAGACTCAAACCGCGCAATTCGCAATCTTGCAGAGGTCACTACACGGGCTTGTTTGAACGACTCGGCGTCGCGCTTGGCCCATTGTCTTGACAATACACCTGACGGACGATGGCTGCGTCGAGCATATTTCGACGCTCCGATCCAAATGGTACTGCTGAACATTGTACCTTGGGGGACACGATTAAGTGAACGGCAAAACATCAATATGGGCCGCGGACTTTTCGTACATGTTCTTAAAATTTCGACTGGCTCTCTATGTGTCCAACAAGTTTGACAGCCACTTCAGGGAGATCCTTTACGTATTCAGTTGTAATCTCTGTTTGGTCGACACCATCTTTTGTACGCCCGTTTCGGTAAACGCAATCGTGCCGAAGCCGAATCGCCTTTTAAAGCAGGTTCATTGTGTCCTTGGACGACGTGACCGAGATTTCCATGCGGTCGGTACGAGGTTTGCACAATGCGGTCGCGGAACGTTTGCGCCAGTACCAAACTGGCCAAGCGGCACAGGTCGAGCGCCTGGTCGGCAGTTTCCGTGACGTGTTGACAGTGTTGAGCGAACGCGGCACCGAGGGCGAACGCGCGGAAAAAGTAAAGGACACGTTGGATGGCGATCTGGACGCCTGGATATCCGCCCAAGTCAAGTTACTGAATGACTAATTCAAATTCGACCAAAGATCGGGCGTAAGCGTCACGCCAGAACCGTCTTGACGAATCAATGAAGAGCAAGAGCTACAATGGCAGTTTTTGTCGTCCCTCTCGCCAGCCATGCAAGATTATTCACGCTTCACCATCAATCGATGCCTGATTGCTTTG
>DATBQC010000803.1:0-3417 GCA_036561065.1 Methylobacter sp.
CATTTAAGAAAGCCTTAAGACTTCTTAAGTTAAGATTGGGCCAGATTTAAATAAAAAAGGCTCTATCCTATGAATAAAATCATACTAGCAGTTCCTGTTTTTTTAATGTGCAGTTATTTTCAAACAGTCGAAGCGTCCGGACATTGTACGGTTAATAAGGCTTCCAAACACACTGTTTCAAAAGTTCATAAAAACAAACATCAGTCAGATAACCATAGAAGTACGGTTTCCTGGTATGGCCCTGAGTTTCACGGCAAAAAAACCGCCAGCGGCCAAACATACGACATGTATGCGATGACTGCCGCACACAAATCTCTGCCTCTTTTGTCTTACGCCAGAGTTACCAACCTTAAAAACCATCGTAGCGTTGTTGTCCGTATCAATGATCGAAATGCTGTTCACGGAAAAGTAGCCATGGATTTATCTTATGCCGCCGCAAAAGAACTTGGTATTTCAGGGTTAGGATCTGTAGAAATTACGCCTCTGAGCCGTAATGAAGCTAATGGTGGCAAAACTAGTAAACGCGGTTAATCGACACGCTGAAAGATCGGTAAAATACCCTTTCGAACAAGCTTAAGCATCCTCATAGGGACAGCGAAAAGCAAACAATATTCAATACAATCCACCGGGTTGATCAAAACAGCTTTCTTGATGCGTATCCAACGCAGGCTCGCTACACGCAAAATCGTTTTGTTGGGTGGCCGTAAAATCTGAGTGTACGCTTATGATTAAGGTTTAGGTCGTGTAAAATGCGATTAGTTACGCGCCTATTCAGCCACACAGGGATTTTTAAAAAAGCATGTCAGAAACCAATGAAACCTTAGTTATTTATCACGCCGACTGTCTGGATGGTCTAGGCGCGGCATGGAGCGCATTTTGCAAGTTTGGCGATCAGGCTCGCTACATTCCGGCGCGCTATGGTGACGCTATTCCCGATTTTGAGCCGGGAGCCGTGCTTTATATCGTGGACTTTTCCTACTCGCCTCAGTTGATGGTCGATGCCGCAGCAAAAGCAGGCCGGATCATCCTGATCGATCACCATATGACGGCATTGGAACAATGCGATGCCTTTTTCAAGGTACAGCGGCCGCCTGAAAACCTGTCGATCAATTTCGATATGTCGCGGAGCGGTTGCGTCTTAACTTGGCAGTATTTTTTCCCCGATCAAAAGCCCCCTCAAATCTTGTTGCATATCGAAGACCGTGATCTTTGGCATTTCAAGCTGGGCGGCACCCGCGAAATAACCACGGCACTGTATGAAAGATTGCCGATCAATTTTGCCGAAATAGGCGCGATTGATCTGGCGGAGCTGTTGGCAGTGGGCAGCATACAGGTTAAGCAATTTTCCGGAATGGTGCAAAGGCTAGCTAAATCCGCGCACAGCGTCTCGGTGGATGGGCGAGTTGGGCTTGCTGTGAATGCGCCGTCATTGTTCTCCAGCGATCTTGGGCATGTGCTGGCCGATAAATCAGGCACATTCGGCATGACCTATCATTATGACGGCAGAAAGCAGCAATGGAATTTCTCGCTCCGCTCAATAGGCGATTACGATGTCGGTCATCTGGCGCAAAGTTTTGGCGGAGGAGGGCACAAGAATGCTGCGGGCTTTGCGCTGGATAACAATCCGTTTTTAACGCGAAACTGATCATTATGGTGCAGGGGGTGCGTTTTTGATGGGCATGAAATAGCTATTGAAATCAATTGTTTTATGCGTTAACGTTGCAGTTGATTTTGAAAATGCCCTGCGTTGGCACTAGACATTGTTGCACGGTTCGGCGTGGCTGTTCTTAATCCATAAATGATGCTATTGAGGATATAATATGCCAATTAAATTCTTAGCAACTCTAGCAAGGAACCTCCAGTGAGCATCATTCGTCAAGACGACCTCATTCAAAGTATTGCCGATTCCCTGCAATATATTTCCTATTATCATCCGCTGGATTTTATTAAGGCCATGCATGAGGCCTATCAAAAGGAAGAGAATCCCGCCGCCAAGGATGCGATGGCGCAAATCCTGATCAACTCCCGGATGTGCGCAGAAGGCCATCGCCCGATTTGCCAAGACACCGGCATTGTTACGGTATTTTTAAAAATCGGCATGGATGTCCGTTGGGATGCTGAAATGAGTGTTACCGATATGATCAATGAGGGCGTCCGACGTGCTTATCTGCACCCTGATAATGTGCTGCGCGCCTCGATACTGGCCGACCCTGCCGGAAAACGTGTCAACACTAAAGACAACACCCCGGCGGTCATACATATGGAAGTCGTGTCCGGCGATAAGCTCGATATCGAAATAGCCGCTAAAGGCGGGGGGTCGGAAGCCAAGGCAAAGTTCGCTATGCTCAATCCTTCGGACAGTATCGTCGATTGGGTGCTGAAAACCGTCCCAACCATGGGCGCTGGCTGGTGTCCTCCCGGTATCCTTGGGATAGGCATAGGCGGTACGGCTGAAAAAGCCATGCTTATGGCAAAGCAGGCGTGCATGGGCTCGATAGACATCCAGGAATTAATCGCACGCGGGTCGAACAACGCGCTTGAAGAGCTGCGCCTGGAGCTGTATGACAAAGTCAACGCGCTGGGTATCGGTGCACAAGGCTTGGGCGGTCTCACTACGGTGCTGGATATTAAAATCAACGATTATCCGACCCATGCGGCCAACAAGCCGGTTGCGATCATCCCCAACTGCGCCGCGACCCGGCATGTGCATTTTGTGTTGGATGGTAGCGGTGCTGCCGAATTCAAACCGCCGCGTCTGGAAGATTGGCCGGAAATCACCTGGCACACAGGCGCTACGGCCCGCAAGGTCAATCTGGACACTGTGACGCAACAGGAAGTTGAAAGCTGGAAGACGGGGGAGACCTTGTTGCTTAGCGGCACTATGCTGACCGGTAGGGATGCTGCGCATAAGCGTATGGCTGAATTCTTCGAACGAGGCGAAGCCTTGCCTGTTGATTTCACCAATAAATTCATTTATTACGTAGGGCCGGTCGACCCGGTTCGCGATGAAGTGGTAGGTCCGGCGGGTCCCACGACCGCAACACGCATGGATAAGTTTACCGAAGTGATGCTGGATAAAACCGGCTTGTTGGGCATGATCGGTAAATCTGAGCGCGGGCCGGAGGGGATTGCCGCCATTAAAAAACATAAAGCCGTTTATTTGATGGCGGTCGGCGGCGCGGCTTATCTGGTGTCTAAAGCCATCCGTAAAGCGAGGGTCGTCGCTTTTGAAGATCTCGGCATGGAAGCGATACACGAGTTTGTTGTTGAGGATATGCCGGTTATGGTCGCTGTCGACACCCAGGGTGTTTCGGTGCATCAAACCGCGCCTAAGCTATGGCAAGCCAGGATCGGCAAGATTCCCGTTGCGATTGAGTAAAGTTAAGTTATAACGGCGGGACAATCGCGCTTGAATTC
>DATBQC010000804.1:0-3246 GCA_036561065.1 Methylobacter sp.
GCTTGATTGACTAACATCTGTTCATTCAGGCCGTTGCTGAATTCTGCTGGTTGGTAATGGTAGTTTTCAGTGATGATCGCGATAGTTTTATCAAAACTGACCGGGACATTGTTTTTTATTTTTTCAATAAACGATGCGAGCGACATGGATAAGGTTCAAGGTGAAAGGTTCAAGGGTTAGCGAAGCAAGCCGGAAATCTTTTTAAATTCGGGGTGCGCGGAATCTTTGACCCATTCGAACAATACCGATTCATAATTGGTAATAGTTGCACCTTGTTGTTGCATGCGCTGTAAGGCGTAGAATTTATGTTCCGCCTTGCGTGAGCAAATCGCGTCTTCGGCGATATGCACTTGATAGCCTAAATGCAGCAATTCCAATGCGGTCTGCAATACGCAAACATGCGCTTCCTGGCCGACCAGGATGATTTGCTTGCGGTCGGTGTTGGCTACGGTGTCGGTAAAGCCCTCGGCCGTACAGCATGAAAAACCGGTCTTGTCGAAAATCAGGGTGTCTTCCGACAAGATGTCGGTGATGGTCGTATCGGTAGAGCCCAAACCTTTGGGATATTGTTCGGTTAACAACACCGGGATGCTTAATAGTCCGGCGGCTTCAACCAGGTTACGGGCGTTGGCTGTCATTGTTTCGGCTTCGGCTTCAGGCATGGCCGCTGATAATTTGGTTTGCAAATCGACAACGATCAGCAGGCTGTTGTTTGTAGACAGAAGGTTAGGGTGTGTGGTCATTTTAGATTCAATGTAAAAGGTTCAAGATGCAAGGCTAAGGGCTAAAAACGTATCCGTGTATCTTGCGCCTTTAGCCCTTTTTCAAAATTCGTCCTTTTTCACGCTGCCAATCCCGGTCTTTCGAGGCAGCGCGTTTGTCGTGTAATTGTTTGCCTTTTGCCAGACCGATTTCCAGTTTGGCCCTGCCGTTTTTCCAGTACATCTGTAGCGGAATCAGCGTATAGCCTTTGCGTTCGACCGATCCGATCAGCTTGTTCAGTTCGTGCCGATGCAGCAACAGTTTTTTGGCGCGGATAGAGTCCGGGTTAACATGGGTCGATGCGGATATGAGCGGTGAAATGTGCGCGCCGGACAAGAAAGCTTCGCCGCGCCTTATCACCACATAGCTCTCTTTAAGTTGGATGCGTCCATCCCGCAGGCTTTTAACTTCCCAGCCTTCCAAAACAACCCCCGCCTCAAATTTTTCCTCAATCGTATACTCATGCCTTGCCTGACGGTTAACGGCAATGGTGGCATTTTGCTGCTTGGCATTTTTCTTGGACTTTTTATCGGCCATAAGTGCGGGTTAAGATTTATAAACTGACGTAAAGGAATAATTTTGCTATTTTACCCGATATTACTGCATTAGTCAGAAAAGCTCACCCCGAAGGAAGCATCCGGGATGATTTTATAATTATAAGGTTTTTACAGGCACACCAATGACGGATACAAAAAAATCAATCCATGGCGAATGGTCATCGCGTTTCGCGTTTATTCTGGCTGCGACAGGTTCCGCAGTCGGTCTGGGTAATATCTGGAAGTTTCCGTATATCACCGGAGAAAATGGCGGTGGGGCATTTGTCATTGTCTATTTGTTGTGCGTATTGCTAATTGGTATCCCCATTATGATGGCGGAAACCATGCTCGGGCGGCGCAGCAGGCAGAATCCCATCAACACCATGATAACCCTGGCCGATGAAGCAGGAGCCGATAAAAACTGGCATTACCTAGGCTGGATGGGCGTTACTGCCGGTTTTTTAATTCTGTCTTATTACAGCGTAATCGCAGGCTGGGCTTCGGCTTATGTGTTAAAGGCGTTTACCGGCAGTTTTTTCGGTGATGATACCGCTGCGATAAAAGTTCTCTTTGACGATTTTATTGCCAGCCCGGTGCAGTTGATTTTCTGGCACAGCCTGTTCATGCTGGCGACCATGCTGATTGTGGTGCGCGGCGTTAATTCCGGTCTTGAAAAAGCGGTGCGTTTTTTAATGCCTAGTCTGTTTGTGCTGTTGATGTTGTTGGTGGCTTATGCGATGACCACCGACAGCTATGACCGAGGCATCAACTTCCTATTCACGCCTGACTTTAGCAAGCTGACCGCTAACGGCGTATTGACCGCAATGGGGCACGCGTTTTTTACGCTGAGTTTAGGTATGGGCGCGATCATGATTTACGGCTCTTATTTGCCGAAAGATGTATCGATCTCCAAAACCGTATTTTTGATTGCAGGCACTGATACCGTGGTTGCGTTGTTGGCCGGTATCGCCATTTTCCCGATTGTGTTTGAAAGCGGACTGGAGCCCGCAGCAGGTCCCGGCTTGATCTTTCAAACCCTGCCGGTTGCATTCGGCAACATGACCGGTGGCTGGTTGTTCGGCATTTTGTTTTTTGTGATGCTGGTGTTTGCGGCTTTGTCATCGTCAATTTCCTTGATCGAACCGGCGGTTGCATGGTTGATTGAAAACAAAGACATGAGCAGGGAACAAGCCTGTATCTGGTCGGGTTCGGTAACTTGGCTACTGGGATTCGGCACCATTTTTTCATTCAACATCTGGTCGGAGTTCAAGATTTTTGACCGGACTATTTTTCAGTTGCTGGATTATTTAACAGCCAATCTGATGTTGCCTATCGGCGGTTTTTGCATCGCAGTATTCGCCGGTTGGATCATGAAGCAGCAACACACCGAGCATGAATTGGATATGCCTAACCCGCTCAGCTATCAAGCGTGGCAGATATTAATTCGCTACGTGGCCCCCGCTGCCGTGTTTTTGGTGTTCCTGCACGTGGTTGGGGTGCTTTAAGCATGACAGTCGTGCAAAAAAGCGCACTGGTCAAATTTTCAGCGCAGCAGATGTTCGACTTGGTTAATGACATCGAAGCCTATCCTGAGTTTTTGCCCTGGTGCAGCGGCAGTCGCATCATCAAGCGCGAGGATGATTTTGTTGAAGCTGAATTATTGATTTCCAAAGGCGGCTTTAAAAAATCCTTTTCTACCCGGAACAAGATTGATAACGGACGCAGTATGACGATTTCCCTGCTGAACGGCCCGTTTTCCCATCTGGAAGGGAGGTGGGAGTTTATACCGTTACGTGAAGATGCCAGCAAGATTTCCCTGGATCTGGAATTTGAACTGTCGGGCAAACTGGCAAGTCTGGCCTTCGGCGCAGTTTTCAACCAGATTTGCAACACCATGGTGAGTTCGTTTACCGCACGGGCCAAAGCCGTTTATGGTTAATGTCGAAGT
>DATBQC010000805.1:0-6440 GCA_036561065.1 Methylobacter sp.
AGCAATAAAGCTATTAAAATAAGATCGTCCAACATAAGCTATGATTGGGTATGGTTAAGGTAGGTTTCCTCTATTGTACTAAGATAAGTGGGTAAACCCTCTAGGCAATTGTTCCTGCATTCGTGCAGTCGAAGGAGAAAAGCGTGAAACTCCCCATTACCGGCGGCTGCCTTTGCGGTGCAGTCAGATATCAAATCTCTGCCAAACCTATCGGCGGATTTAACTGTCATTGCCGAACCTGCCAAAAAGCGATTGGCGCGCCTTATTTTGCAGGTATGTTTGTTCCAGCCTCAGCCCTAACCATCACGGGTAACTATAAAGAATATGCAACCATTGCGGCCAGTGGCAACACGGTATATCGTGCTTTTTGCCCTGAATGCGGAACCTCGTTGTTCGGCAGGAACAGCGCTTTTACGGATATACGGCCAGTCGCGGCGACAACTCTTGACGATCCCGGAATTTTTCATCCGCAAAAAGATATATGGGTGGCCGATGCCCAGCCTTGGGACTACATGAATCCTGACTTGCCGAAATTTGACGGCAATTCCTGGAATTAACCCTCTTGGAGAACTTATGAATTTTGAACGACTCAGCACCATCGAAATCCTGCCTGAAGCAGAGCACAAATATTCCGTAATATGGCTGCACGGATTAGGCGCGGATGGTCATGATTTTGAAGGACTTGTCCCCGAACTGCATTTAACAGCCAGAGCCCATATCCATTTCATATTTCCCAATGCGCCGATCCAACCGGTCACCATCAACGGCGGCATGTCCATGCGCTCTTGGTACGATATTTTGGAAATGTCGCTGGAACGCCGTGTCGATATTGACGGCATCTACCAATCAGCCGGCTTGATTGAGCCGCTAATCCAACAGGAAATTGATAAGGGGATTGTATCAACAAACATTGTGCTGGCCGGATTTTCTCAAGGGGGCGTGATTGCGCTTCATGCAGGCTTAAGACATTCGCAGGCATTGGCCGGAATTGTCGCACTGTCGACTTACTTGCCGACTGTTGAGCAGTTAAAAGCTGAACGTTCAGTCGCAAACAATGCCACGCCGATATTTATGGCTCACGGCATTCTCGATCCCGTCGTAGCGGTCGAGTCCGGCAAGGACGCCTGTGATACGCTAAAATCGATGGGCTATGAAGTCGAATGGCATGATTACCTGATGGAACACAGCCTTTGTGTTGAAGAAATCGAGCATGTTTCAGCGTTTATGAATTCGATTTTTAGATGATGTAGGGGTTAAAGCATAATTACCCGGCAAAGGCTGTGCTTTGCCGGGGCGCGCGAGCAATGGCTGTGGGATTAGTCCCGTTTAATGTGCGTCGACGGTATGTCGCGTTTTGTTGCACCGGTATAAAGCTGTCTTGGACGACCTATTTTTTGGTCAGGATCGGCTATCATTTCATCCCAATGGGAAATCCAGCCTACGGTTCGGCCCATTGCGAACATCGCGGTAAACATATTGCTCGGTATGCCTAAGGCGTGCAGTACGATGCCGGAATAATAATCGACATTCGGGTAGAGTTTTTTCTCGATGAAATATTCATCTTCAAGAGCAATACGCTCCAGCTCCAGAGCCAGTTTGAATATCTTGTCGTCATGCAGGCCGAGTTCGGTGAGCACTTCATGACAGGTTTCGCGCATTAATTTGGCGCGCGGGTCATAGTTTTTGTAAACCCGATGACCGAAGCCCATCAGTCTGAACGAGTCGTTTTTGTCCTTGGCCTTGTTGATGAACTTGGTAATGTTGGAAACATCGCCAATCTCCTCCAGCATATTGAGTACGGCTTCATTGGCTCCGCCGTGGGCGGCTCCCCAAAGGCAGGCAATCCCGGCGGTAATGCAGGCATAGGGATTAGCGCCGCTGGAACCCGCCAATCGCACTGTTGAAGTCGAAGCATTTTGTTCGTGATCGGCATGCAGGATCAGGATTCTATCCAACGCTTTGACCAGTACCGGATTGGGTTCGAAGTCGTCGCAAGGAGTACCCAGCATCATGCGCATGAAGTTTTCGACGTAGCTGAGCTTGTTTTGCGGATACATGAACGGTAGGCCGGTGCTGTATTTATGACACATCGCTACGATGGTCGGCACTTTGGCAATCAGGCGGATGGCGCTGAGGTCGCGATCCTTTTTGGATTTAATATCCAGTGCGTCATGGTAAAACGCTGACAACGCGCCAACGACAGCAACCATAATGGCCATCGGGTGAGCATCGCGACGAAAGCCTTTAAAAAAGTTAGTCAGTTGGTCATGCACCATAGTGTGCATGGTTATGGTACTTTCGAACTGCTGCATTTCATTCGTGTTGGGTAGTTCACCATTCAGCAGCAGGTAACAAACTTCCAAAAAAGTGCAATGTTCCGCGAGTTGCTCGATAGGGTAACCGCGATACAGCAATATTCCTTTTTCGCCGTCTATATAGGTGATCGATGAGCTGCAACTGGCGGTGGAGGTAAAGCCGGGGTCATAGGTGAACATGCCGGTCTTCTGGTACAGAGACTGGATATCGACTACATCGGGGCCAATAGTCCCAGATAAAATAGGCAACTCACATAAAGATTGAGTTTCCTCATTTAAGGTAACACTGCGCTGTTTAGTCATGGGGTTCTCAGTTTTGTAACAGGATTTGTAGCGTCATCAGAAGGCCTGGTAATTCGGGAGGTTTCTCGATTTACCCAACCAATTGCATAATTAATCTTGGCCAACATTTTAAAGGGGGTCTGCTTAGAAAGTAACAAACTCCGGAAAATATCTTTCATTATAGTTAGTTCTACTTTATCAGATTATACGCGAGCTCGTCATGCCCGCTGGGAGCGGGTATCCCTGCCGGAATGACGATCATTCATGAAATCTGACAATGTAGAAATAGGCAGCAAAAAAAGAACTTAAACAGAAACAGCCCTGTCTATAGCTTGTTTTGCGAGCTCAGTAACCTTGGCCCAGTTTTTTGATTTTACCACATCCGCAGGCGCCAGCCATGATCCGCCAACACAAGCCACATTGCTTAGCTGCAAATAGCTGTTGTAGTTTTCCGGAGAAATGCCGCCGGTCGGGCAAAAAGTCACTTGGGGGATAGGCCCTGCGATGGATTTCAGCATCGGTATGCCGCCCGCCGCTTCGGCCGGGAAGAATTTGAAATGATCCAGCCCATACTCCATGCCTAGCATCAGTTCAGACAACGTAGCTATGCCGGGTATCAGCGCTATATTGCCGTCATTGGCGGCTGCCAATAGCTTCGGCGTTAATCCGGGACTAATCGCAAAAACGGCACCGGCATCTTCTGCTGCTTTTAATTGTTCGGGCGTGGTGATAGTTCCTGCGCCGACGATCGCGTCTTTGACTTCCCGGCTGATCAGCCGGATCGCATCCAGTGCTATCGGAGTGCGCAGGGTTATTTCCAGCACCTTAATGCCGCCTGCGACCAAGGCTTGCGCTAGAGGAATGGCGTCGTCCAGATCCTGGATAACCATCACTGGCATTACCGGGCAAGTGTTTAAAATGATGTTGGGTTGAATTTTCCAGTTATTTTTAGTCATTGTTTTTTACCAAATTTTTATAGTTATTAATCGGCGACAAACAAGTTGCAGGCACCGGTTTCGGCTGAAGAAGCACCCAGACGAAAACCGCCGAACAATTCGCGGCCCATGCCGAAATGGTGGCCTTTGGCGCTGTTTGCGGCCGGAATTCTGGCGTCGAATTCCGCTGCGTCTACCCGTACGTTGACCTCGCCGGTTTGGGTATTCAGGTAGATGATGTCGCCGGTGCGCACTTTCGCCAACGGCCCACCCTCTTCACACTCAGGGCACATGTGGATGGCTGAAGGCACCTTACCCGATGCGCCGGACATCCGTCCGTCGGTCACCAATGCGACCTTGAAACCTTTGTCCTGCAACACACCCAGAGACGGCGTCAACTTGTGCAATTCGGGCATCCCGTTGGATTTCGGGCCCTGGAAGCGCAGCACCACGATAACATCTTTCTCCATTTCGCCGCGTTTAAAGGCCGCAACCACGTCGTCCTGGTCATCGAATACCATCGCAGGCGCTTCAACGACCTGGTGTTTTTCCGCCACTGCAGAAACCTTGGATACGCCGCGCCCCAAATTGCCGTGCATCACATGCAAGCCGCCACCGGCAGCAAAGGGTTGGGCGACGGTACTGATGACTTCAGCGTCCAAAGAGGCTTCAGGGCAGGGCTCCCAGGTTAACTTGCCGTTAACCAATTTGGGTTCCTGATGATAACTGTTCATGCCGCGCTGATCTGCAACGGTCAGAATATCTTCATGCAATAGACCGTTCTTCAACAGCTCAGCAATCAACACGCCCATGCCGCCTGCCGCCTGGAAATGATTGATGTCTGCTTGGCCGTTCGGATAAATGCGGGTCAGCAACGGCACCGCTCTGGAAAGCTGGTCAAAATCGTCCCAGTTGATAATAATGCCCGCTGCACGTGCAATGGCGACCAGATGGATCGTGTGGTTGGTGGAGCCGCCTGTTGCCAATAAGCCGACAATCGCATTCACAATCGCTTTTTCGTCGATAATATGCCCGATGGGGCGGAAATCATTGCCCATCGCAGTAAATTTCAACACCTGTCTGGCGGCGGCTTTGGTCAGCTCATCGCGCAACGGCGTGTAAGGGTTGATGAAGGAACTGCCCGGCAGATGCAGCCCCATAATCTCAACCATCATCTGGTTGCTGTTTGCGGTGCCGTAAAACGTGCAGGTGCCCGCACTGTGATAGGACGCCGCCTCGGACTCCAGCAGTTCTTTCCTGCCGATTTTGCCTTCGGCGTAAAGCTGACGGATACGTACTTTTTCTTTATTGGATAGGCCGCTAGGCATCGGTCCCGCTGGTACGAACACGGCAGGCAAATGACCGAAGCTCAAAGCGCCGATCAGCAGTCCCGGCACAATCTTGTCGCAGACCCCCAAATACAGCGCACCGTCAAACATGTTGTGGCTTAAACCCACCGCCGTCGCCATCGCAATCACATCACGGCTGAATAACGACAGCTCCATGCCGGGACGACCTTGGGTGACGCCGTCGCACATCGCCGGAACGCCTCCGGCAAACTGGGCAACGCCGCCTGCTTCCTTGATGGCGGCCTTGATTAGCGCAGGCGCATCCTTATACGGCTCATGCGCCGACAACATATCATTGTAAGAGGAGATAATCGCAATATTGGCTTTTTGCTGTCCCGTTAAATCGATTTTTTCCCCGGCCCCGCAGGCAGCAAAGGCGTGAGCCAAATTGCCGCAAGCGAGCTCGGCACGATGCGGCTCTTTTTTAGCAGCCGCATCGATACGTGCCAGATAGGCCGAGCGCGTTTCACGACTGCGCTCAATAACTTCGTTAGTCACTTTTTCTAATACGGCGTGCATAGTTGTTCCTTTTATAATCTGAACGGTCAAGTTTTCGGTTTTGCAATTCATCGTAGGGTACGCTACGCGTACCTTTACGAATTAGCATAAAAATCAACGTAAAAGGTACGCACAGCGTACCCTACATAAAAAACCGAAAATATGGCCGTATATCTACGGTTAATCTGCGCCAAGTTAAGGCATTGCAATGAGTGCCTTACATTGATTTATCGGCTTCATCTTCCCAGGCCCTTTCGTCTCTGGCAATTAAATCATTAGCGGCATCAGGGCCCCATGTGCCGGCCGGGTAAGGTATTGGCGCAGCATTGGTATGAGCCCAGGCATCCTGTATCGAGTCTATCCATGTCCAGGCTTGTTCAATCTCTTCGCGACTCAGGAACAGGGTCGGGTTGCCCCGCATCGCTTCCAGCACCAATTTCTCATAACCGCCGAAAATCTTGCTTTTTTTAATCTCGGAAAAACTCAAATCCAGCTTGTTCTTTTTTAGCATAATATTTTCGTCGATACCCGGTATTTTATTGAGCATCTGAATTTCCACACCTTCATTCGGTTGCAAGTGGATGATCAGCTTATTCGACGGCAGCTCCTTAAAGCTTTCCTTAAAGATGTTATGCGGCAATTGCTTAAAATTAACGACGATTTCAGTGCGTTTATATTTCATGCGCTTGCCGGTACGCAAATAAAACGGCACGCCGGCCCAGCGCCAGTTATCAATAGCCACTTTCAACGCGACAAAGCTTTCAGTGGTGCTCTCAGTATTGGCTCCTTCTTCTTCAAGATAACCCGGCACCGGCTTGCCCTTGATCTCCCCCGTCGAGTACAGTCCACGGACGGTTTTTTGTTCGACATTTTCTTTGGTAATGGGCCGTAGCGCGGAAAGAACCTTTATTTTTTCATTGTGTATGCTTTGCGCTTCCAGATTGACCGGCGGCTCCATCGCCACAAAAGTCAAAATCTGTAACAGGTGATTTTGCAGCATATCGCGCAACTGGCCGGTTTTATCGAAATAATCCCAACGCCCTTCAATACCGACCTCTTCA
>DATBQC010000806.1:0-8305 GCA_036561065.1 Methylobacter sp.
AACTCCCGCACAAAACCCTCCGATTTAGGAGAAGAAATTGCGCACAAAGTTTTCGATACATTGGCGGCAATCATTCCAGCAAAAATTCATGCAACCGATTCGAATGAAAAACAACTGGCCCGTGCCGTATCAGCTTCACGCGAGCTAAGAGTAGTCTTGCATCTTGAGCAACCGGAGAAACATTCAAAGCTGCGTCCTCGCGCTATCAATCCTGCGGATGTGCAACAAAAAATTCGGCAATTGCTAAAACCTGTTGACGCTCATCCACTGGTTGTTGACATGAGGTCAATGAGAGGGCTTGAGTGGGATGTGAGTTAGCAAGTAGCACCGCATAAATAATTGTGTAAAGATTCCCTAATCAAAGCAAGGACTCGTCAACTTAAGACATGAAAACTTCGCGTCCTTCGTGTCTTCGTGGTTAACAAATCAGGAGAGCATCATGAGTCGTATCGTCTGGCTATTCTTAAGCGCAGTATTGTTTGCATCAGCCACTCAGGCAAAACCGTTAACCCCGGAGCAGGTGCCGGAGCCGCTCAAACCCTGGATAGCCTGGGTATTACAGGATAAGCCGGAACCCACCTGCCCTTTCATCTACAACAGCTATGAGCAAAAACGCTGTAGCTGGCCAACCCAAACCCAACTGGATTTATCGACCGAAAAAGGCGTTTTTTCGATGAGCTGGACGGTGTACCGAGACAGCTGGATCAGATTGCCGGGCGATAAAATACACTGGCCGCTTAATGTGACGGTTAATAACAAGCCCGCGCTGGTCATGGATAAAGACGGCACTCCTTCGATTAAACTGGCTACAGGTTTGCAGTACCAGATCAAGGGCGGATTCTTGTGGACAGCCATTCCTGATAATTTAAAGATACCGGACGACACAGGGCTGATTGATCTGCGCATCAACGGACAGATCATCCCGACACCGACCATTAAAGACGGACAGCTGTGGCTTAAAGAAAGCGAGACGGGCTTAAAGAAACCGGAAAACATCCAAAACAATCTGGACATCCAAGTATTTCGAAAAATCGTTGATGACGTACCCGCCGAGGTTCTGACCCGGCTGGTACTCGAAGTCTCCGGCGAGCAGCGCGAGGTTAAATTACCCCGGTCTATGCTGGACGGTTTTATCCCTCTGAGTTTGCAAAGCCCCTTGCCCGCCCGACTGGAACCTGACGGCCAGTTGTTAATCCAGCTACGCCCAGGCCACTGGGAGCTCGATATACTGGCCAGAAACAGCAAAGAACTGAATACGCTCCCGCTCACTCCTACCGAACAAGGCCTACAATGGCCGGAATCGGAAATCTGGTCATTTGAAGCACATCCCCAACTGCGCGTCGTTGAAATCGAACAACTCAGCGCCATCGATCCCAGCCTGACCAATTTGCCGGGCGACTGGAAAAACCTCCCGGCCTATAAAATCAACCAAGGGCAAGCTATGGGTTTTAAAACCATACGCCGTGGCGACCCTGAGCCTGAACCCAATCAACTCAATTTGACCAGAAAGCTATGGCTGGATTTCGACGGTGCAGGCTATACCGTCAATGACACGATCTCCGGCAACATGACCCGAGGTTGGAGGCTAAATACCCTGCCGCAAACGCAGCTGGGCAAAGTCACCCTGAACGGCAGCAACCAGTTTATTACTCAGGATAAATCCGGCAAGCAAGGCGTGGAAGTCAGAACCGGTTCGATAACACTGGATGCCGACAGCCGCATTGCCGGCGCCGTCGGTTCAACCAGCGCCGTGGGTTGGGAGCAGGACTTTCACACCGTCAGCGCCGAACTGAACCTGCCGCCGGGCTGGCGTTTGCTGGCAGCCGGCGGCGTCGATAATGTGCCTGACAGCTGGATTTCCCGCTGGACCTTGCTGGACTTGTTCCTGGTGTTAATCGCCGCGCTGGCAACCGGTAGGCTGTGGAATCCCTATTGGGGAGGCCTAGCCTTGGTCACCCTGGTATTGATCTGGCATGAGCCCGACTCGCCCCGGTTTGTCTGGCTGAATATTCTGGCCGCGAGCGCATTGATCAAGGTATTGCCGCAAGGCCGGTTTTTAAAATTCATCAGTTGGTATCGCAATGCATTCTGGCTGGCGTTAATCATGATCTCCTTGCCTTTCATGGTGACGCAGGTGCGCACCGGACTTTATCCGCAACTGGAAAATCCCGATCAACCGATCCAAATGCAAAGCTTCCAAGATAACGGCATGGTCGGGAGAGTCGCCGAAATGAGTCTACCGGCACCGGCCTCTCAGGCGATCAGCGAGATGAAAGAAAAGGTGTTAAGAAAATCGATGTCTTCCGATTCCGCATCGTCTTATAGTTATGCAGACAAGGCGGTCGATTTTGACCGCATCGATCCTAAGGCCAAAGTGCAGACCGGCCCCGGCTTGCCGCAATGGCAATGGCACAAAGTGCTGCTGTCATGGAACGGTTCGGTTGATGCAGGACAACAACTGCATTTATGGTATTTAACCCCGACGCTGACCCTGCTGCTGAACTTTGCCCGTGTGGTTTTAGTCGCGGCGCTGGCCTTGCTGATGTTCGGCGTTGCGGAAAAATTCAGCTTTAAACGTATTCGAACTTCGACTCCCTTATTGTTATGGTTCTTGCTGTTGCCGATACTGTCCATGCCGTCACCCAAAGCCTATGCCGAACTTCCCGACAAAGCCATGCTGGACGACCTGAGAAACAAGTTGCTGGAAAAACCGGTGCCGCCGGACTGTTTGCCGAGCTGCGCGCAAATTCAGCAGATGAAAATAACCATTGCCGATAAGGAACTGGCTATCGCCCTGCAAATCCATGCCCAACAATCCGTAGCGGTTCCTTTGCCCGTCGAATATGAGCAATGGTTTCCCAGCCAAGTCTTTGTCGACGGCAAAATCGCGCCAGGGCTTTATCGCGACGACGGCGGTTTGTGGATTAGCCTGAGCGAAGGCGAACATCAGGTTGTTCTCAGCGGAGCGGTGCCGTTGTTAAGCAAATTCACCCTGCCTTTGCCGCTAAAGCCGAACTGGGTCGGCATTCAAAATACCGGTTGGCAAATCATCGGCCTACAGGAGAACAGCGAGGTAGACGACCAACTGCAATTTAGCCGCATCAATCAAACCCAGCAGCAAAAGGAAGCGGCGCTGGAGCCGGGTACATTGCCGCCGTTTGTCAGGATTGAGCGCACCCTGCAACTGGGTCTGGACTGGCGAGTTGTCACCCGGATCGTCCGCGTTTCACCGGCCGATTCCGCCGTGGTCTTGGCGGCGCCCTTATTACCGGGCGAATCGGTTACCAGCCCAGGCATCCGGGTTAAGGACGATAAAGTCGAGGTGAATATCCCGGCCCAGCAAACCGAACTGCAATGGGAATCCACGCTGGAAAAGTCTGAGAAAATCGATTTTGTTGCTCACGAAACCGAGCAATGGACAGAAGTATTGAAAGCCGATATCAGCCCCATCTGGCATGTTGAAACATCCGGCATCGCGATGATCCATCTGAACAACGACGGCCAATGGCTGCCGGAATGGCATCCCTGGCCGGGCGAAAAAATCACCCTGCAAATAACCCGGCCCGCAGCGGTGGAAGGGCAAACCCTGACCATCGACAACAGCCGCTTAAGCATCAAGCCGGGCCAGCGCAGCCAGGAAGCCGAATTAAACCTCAGCCTAAGAAGCTCGCAAGGATCGCAGCACACGCTGATCCTGCCTGAACAAGCCGTGCTGCAAAGCGTCGCTATTGACGGACAAATCCAACCGATCAGGCAGGACGGCCGGAAGCTCACCGTGCCGGTCAATCCCGGCAAGCAGGAAGTCGCAATCGAGTGGCGGGAGGCAACCGGCATCGCCAGCATCATGACCACGCCGCAGATAGACTTGGGAACGGCGAGCGTCAACGCCAACCTGAATATCAGCCTTGGCGAAGATCGCTGGGTGTTGTTTGCGCTGGGACCGAAACTCGGGCCTGCGGTTTTATTTTGGGGCGTGCTGATTGTTATTTTGATGCTGTCGCCGGGGCTCGGCAAAATCCCGCTGACGCCGTTAAAAACCCGGCACTGGTTTTTATTGTTGATCGGGCTTAGCCAGATACCTCTGCAATCGGCAGGCATTGTCATTGCATGGTTAATGCTGCTGGGCTGGCGCAAGACAAAGCAGGTTTCCGATCTGCGCTATTTTAACGCGCTGCAAGTTATCCTCGGCGGATTGACGCTGGTATCGCTGGGCCTGTTGTTTTTGGCAGTCGAACACGGTTTGCTGGGGTCGCCCGATATGCAGATCATCGGCAACCAGTCATCGGCGTTCAACTTGAACTGGTACCAGGACAGAAGCCCTGCGACTTTGCCTATTGCGACACTGATCTCAGTACCGCTGATCGTGTACCGGGTGTTGATGCTGCTCTGGTCGCTCTGGCTGGCGGTATCGTTACTCAACTGGCTAAAATGGGGCTGGGAGTGTTTTTCCAGCAACGGGCTTTGGAACAAGACCGTAACTAAGAAGAAAGCGGTTGTCGTTGAACCGGAAAACAAGTGGTTAGCCGATGAGCCGAAGAATTAAGATCAGTAGCCGCCCTTCATGTTCGGTTTGTTGACGCTTCAGCAATCAGGTGGAATCGATCATTTTGAGTAGCATGAACCGAATAAATTTAATCGATGAAGAATGAGGGCGTATATTGGCAAACTTAAACAAACTGCCAGGCATTTATGCCGGGAAGCCGGACACAAGCAGACAGTTCATTAGTGCCTGCTTGTGGATATTACGTTCGGGGTCGCAGTGATTGGGTTTGCCGCCAACTCATGCTAAGTGGAATAGCATGCTAACCACATCCTTGCCGTTCTTGCACTTGACCATTGACCCCAACCAAAACCGTAGTTGCCAGTCCGTAAAAAATGCCATGCTCCACAATGCCGGGGATGCTGTTTAAAGTATCGTTAAGCGTTTTAGCATCGATATGCTCATCAAAGCTCATATCCAATATCAAGCTGCCATAAGAACTTACCGCAAAACCGTTTTTATTGGCATTTTGGCGTAATTCACCGTGCCCGCCACTCGCTTCCAGCTGTTTTCTAACCAGCTGCCAGGCAAAAGGCATCACTTCAATGGGGATCGCAAAATTCTGACCAATGCGCTCAACCAACTTGCTGGGCTCAACCAACACTAAAAATTGCTCGCTAGCGGTTGCCAACAGTTTTTCGCGCACCAAGTCAGCCCCTTGGCCTTTGAGCAAGGTTAATTCCGGCGACACTTCATCAGCGCCATCGACATACAGATCAACGTGACTGATCTGCTCGAAATCCAGCACAGATAAACCGAGTTGTTGTGCTTTGATCGCACTCACAACCGAGCTGGCGACTGTGGTCACTTTAAGCCCCTGTTCACGGCTACGCAGCGCCAGCGCCTCGATAAAACAATTCGCCGTCGAGCCGGTGCCCAGCCCGACCAGCATCCCGTCTGTCACTTGCTTGGCTGCATGTTTGGCAACAAGTTCTTTATCGTTCATGGTTTGCTCCTTAGTAATGGCAGTATCAATTAAAGCGATCATCAGCTGTTGTTTGCGTTTAATAACCAAAGACGTTAACGAAGCATAGCACCATAACATCCACACTCAACCATTCTTATAACCGGCAAGCCGCATCTGTTTGCGTATAATGGTTTCCTTTTCTGCACCGGATTTACGTTCCGGCCCGCAACAAGGAATAATCATGTCCCAAATAGTTGTTTGTGCTCTGTACAAATTTGTCACCCTGGAAAATTATCAGGCTTTGCGTCGACCTCTGCATGATGTGATGGAAGCCAATCAGGTTCGCGGTACTTTGTTGCTGGCCGGCGAAGGCATCAACGGCACGATAGCCGGATCGCGCCAGGCCATCGATACTGTGCTGAACTGGTTACGTAGCGACCCGCGTCTGGCAGATCTCGATCACAAGGAATCGCTGACCGACAGATCGCCGTTCAACCGCACCAAAGTTAAACTCAAAAAAGAGATAGTCACTATGGGCGTGGAAGGCATCGATCCTAAACGCGTGGTGGGCACTTATGTCAGCCCTAAAGATTGGAATAAACTGATCTCCGATCCTGACGTGATACTGGTGGATACCCGCAACGACTATGAATTTAAAGTCGGCACCTTTAGAAACGCGATTAACCCTAATACCGCAAGCTTTCGGGAGTTTCCCCAGTACGTTAAAGAAAATCTCGACCCCGAAAAACACAAGAAAGTGGCAATGTTCTGCACCGGCGGTATCCGCTGCGAAAAATCCACTGCCTTCTTAAAAGAACAGGGCTTCGACGAGGTTTATCATCTCAAAGGCGGGATATTAAAATATCTGGAAGAAGTCCCCGCGCAGGAAACGCTTTGGGAAGGCGAATGCTTTGTCTTCGACGACCGGGTGACTGTTAATCTCCAGCTTGAAAAAGGCAATTACGACCAATGTAACGCCTGCCGCTTGCCTATCACCGAAGCCGACAAAGCCAGCGATAAATACCAGCAAGGCATCAGCTGCCCTCATTGTTACGATAAAATCACGCCCGAGCAGAAAACCCGTTTCATGGAGCGCGAAAAGCAAATGGAATTAGCCAAAAAACGCGGCGAAGCCCATATCGGTGCCGATGCAGCCAAGACACTTATTCAAAAACGCGAAATCAAGTTGCAACGGCGGCAACAAGGATTAGATTAGGCGTATTTTGCACGAGTATTAATCTTGATATTTTAATGTTTAACACGCTTATAAATACGCCCCACCATCGTCACACCAATCAACACCAGCGCGCCGGAAACGATGCCTGCCAGTGCATTGAGCAGCAAAGAAGTCAGCGGTTCCAATATCCCGCCAATGCTAGGCACAGCGCCGGCACTTTGGGCAAGTTGCGCGATGAAGTGGTGTATTACCGGAATACCGTGCATCAAAATCCCGCCGCCAACCATAAACATTGCCGCTGTGCCGACAACCGCCAACAACTTCATCAGGTATGGCGCGCCATGCAAAAAAACCCGGCCGACTCGATGCCGGATTTTCGACCATAGGCCAAAAACCGGATTTTGGCACAGATACAATCCCGCATCATCCAGCCTCACTATGACGGCCACCAGGCCGTATACACCTAAAGTCATCACCAACGCAATGACTGAAACCACGACCACTTTGGTCGCAAAAGCCGAAGTTGCTACGGCGCCCAGCGTGATAACGATGATTTCTGCCGACAGTACAAAGTCGGTTCGAACGGCTCCCTTAATCTTGTCCTGCTCAAACGCCACCAAGTCTATCTCGGCATTGGCGACTGCCGCAGCCAATTCGGCATGGCGGGCTTCATCTTCGGCATGGCTATGCAGCAACGGGTGCGCGAGTTTTTCAAAACCCTCGAAACACAGGTAAGCGCCGCCCAACATCAGCAGCGGCATGATCAGCCAGGGAGCAAGCCAGCTGATTGCCAACGCTGTCGGCACTAAAATCAATTTGTTTTTCAGTGAGCCTTTTGCGACGGCCCAGACCACCGGCAACTCTCGCTCCGCCCTGATGCCGGATACCTGCTCGGCATTCAACGCCAAATCATCGCCCAAAACCCCGGCTGTTTGCTTCGCCGCAACCTTGGTCATCAAGGCCACATCGTCCAGAACTAAGGCAATATCATCAAGTAAAACTAAAAGGCTTGCACCGGCCATATTGGACTCTTTTGGGTAGATGAATGGGAAGAATTGGGCGCCGGCAATTGTAGGTTCTGTTATGCCGATTTGTCTCCTAATTCCGTCGGCAACGCTGTTGTTATCACATCAGCCATGGAGTGAAGGGCAAACACGATAACTATGTCAGCAGCGCAAAAAGCCGCCGGAGAGAGCAAAAAACTTCTCGGCGTAAAAGAACTTCGCGCTGGTGGACAAGAAGTAAGCAAAGTGAACACAAGCCTGAGTCCCTACTGGTTGGGATTCCGTGTTCACCCGCACGGCATGCGTTTAACACCGCAATAGTGACTGCGCTTCAAAAACGTTTTTTAAATCTACCTGGTAATCCAGATTTACGAATCTTGAAACTCTAAGCTACCGAGTGCCAAACACCACGACAGTTTTGCCATGCGCGGTAATCAATTTTTTGTTTTCCAGTTCTTTTAAAACACGGCCAGCCATCTCTCTTGAGCAGCTGACCATGCGGCCGATTTCCTGCCTGGAGATATGCAGTTGCATGCCATCCGGGTGCGTTATCGCCTCGGGGCCTTTACATAAATCGATCAAGGTTCGGGCAATTCGTCCTTCTACATCCATAAACGCCAGATCACATAAATTGCGGCTGGTGGTTAATAAGCGAGCCGATAATTGCTCGCCGATCA
>DATBQC010000807.1:0-3393 GCA_036561065.1 Methylobacter sp.
AAGCGAATTGAAATGTTGCGCAGATCCCAAGAGATTGCTTATCAGAAAGGTGCGGTAGGGCTGCTGGACTTGATTGACGCAGAGCGCAATTACAAAGCAATGATGTTGGATTACTACACCGCTTTGGCGAACCGCAGCAACGCTTGGGCGGATTTGTTGATGGCTTATGGAGAAGAAGTCAAATTATGAATATGAAGTTTCTCGATCCGATTCGGCTGGCCGTTGGATTGCTTGGTCTGTCTCTGCTGGCTTGTCAGCCGCACAATAATGAACCACAGCGTCAAATTACGGCGCTCCCTAAGAATGAAGTGATACTTAGTCCTGATTCGCCCAAGCGGAATTATATCAAGGAAGCCATTGTTGAATTGGTGCGGCGCCCCCTTATGGATCCAGTAACGGGTAAGATCACTTATGACGAAACCCGCACTGTTCGCATGTCCTCTCCTATTGCCGGACGAGTGACCGGGGCTATCGCTGCATTGGGTGCTCATGTCAAAGCGGGGGATACCCTAGCGGAGTTGGATAGCCCTGAACTGGGGCAGGCGCAATCGGATTATGCCAGCGCACAGGCCGATTTGAATTTGGCCAACCGCGCTTTCCAGCGTATGCAGGAGCTTTATGCAAACGGCATCGTTCCACGCAAGGATCATGAACAGGCGCAAGATAACCTGACGCGTGCTCGTAGCGAGGCGGAGCGGGCACGACTCAAATTGGCAAACCTGGGTGTGCGCAACGGGCGTACGGATAACCGTTTTGTCCTGCATGCGCCCATTGCAGGAGTGATAACCGAGCGCAACATCAATCCCGGCATGGAAGTCAGATCAGACTTGGCTGCGCCGCTGTTCGTCATCTCCGACCTGAGCAGCCTATGGGTACAGATGGATGTTTTCGAAAAAGATATTGGCTTGATTCGTGTCGGTGCGCAGGTGTTGGTGCGTGTGCCGGCCTATCCCGGCGAGATTTTTATCGCGACCGTCAGTTACATCAGCCAGGTGGTGGAAGAAACCACTCGCACGGTAAAGGTTCGCTGTATTTTGCCTAATGACGATAGTCGCCTGTTACCTGCCATGTACGCCGCCATTGAGGTGCAAAGCGACCCGAACGATAAAGCGGTTGTCGTGCCGTTGACGGCGCTATTTACCGAGGATGAATCCGACTGGTTATTTGTGGCTATCGGTGACGGGCATTATCAAAAACGTCCGGTCAAGGCGGGGCTGCGTCTGAAGGATAGAGCAGTGATACTTGAAGGTTTGAACCCCGGCGAGCGTTTGGTGGTCGATGGCGCGTTGCTATTACGGACTGAGGAAGATGCCGAGCAGGATCAGCAGAAAGGCGGGGAAAGCAAACCATGATCCATAAAATCATCGCATTCTGTTTACAGCAACGCCTGTTAATAATCGGTGCGTCGGTGCTGCTGGTCGTCGTTGGCGCAATATCGGTCGAACGTCTGCCGGTACAGGCATTTCCCGATGTACAGAATGTTTTCGTACAAGTGGTCACCCAGTACCCCGGTCAAGCCCCGGAAGAAGTGGAAAAACTGATCAGTTTGCCGATTGAGAAGGAAATGAATGGTTTGCCGCATTTGATCAATATGCGTTCGGTGTCCATTTTCGGCTTGTCTGTGGTAACGCTAACCTTCGATGATGAAGCAGAGGATTATTTTTCCCGGCAGCAAGTTGTCGAGCGGCTACGGGCTGTCAGCTCCAGCTTGCCGGACGGGGCTCAGCCTGTGATGGGGCCGTTGACAACCGGCGTAGGTGAAATTTATCGCTATCGCATTGAAGCGCCTAACTATCCTTTGGTTGAACAGCGCGCTTTGCAGGACTGGGTGATCGAACGGACATTGCGCTCTGTGCAGGGCGTAGCGGATGTAGTGGCTTTTGGCGGCGGTGTTAAGCAATACCAGATAGAAGTTGATCCCGACAAGCTAAGAGATTACAAATTAACGCTTCCTGATGTTTATCAAGCTGTCGCCGCCAACAATGCCAATACCGGCGGCGGTTATATCGAGCATGGTTACGAAGCATTGGTCGTGCGCGGTGCCGGCCTGCTAAAGTCTGCCGATGAAATCGGCGACATCGTAATTGACAGCCGCGATGGCGTGCCGGTGTTCGTTAAGAATGTGGCTAAGATAGCGGTGGGGCCGCAGCCGCGCAATGGTATCGTTGGCTACAATGAGCGCGATGATGTCGTTGAAGGCGTGGTGTTGCTGATCAAGGGTAGGGACGCGCTTATTGTGTTACAGGGGGTGAAAGAAAAAATTGAAGCTCTTAATGGTCACGCCCTGCCGCCCGGCGTCAAGATAATCCCTATCTATGATCGCACCGAGCTGGTGGAGCACACAAAAAAAACAGTCGTGCATAATATGCTGGAAGGTGCGGCGCTGATTTTAGCCATTCTGGTTGTTTTCCTGCGTCGGACATTGGCCTCAGCTATCGTTATTACCGTCATCCCTTTATCTTTGTTGTTCGCTTTCATCCTGATTGATGCCAAGAATGTTTCCGCGAACCTGATTTCCCTGGGTGCAATAGACTTTGGTATTATCGTAGACAGCGCAGTGGTGCTGGTCGAGGCGATTATGGTCAAAGTGACCTTAGAGATGAGTCAAAAGGCCAGCGTGGCGCATATGCGTCAATCCATGCTGATGACAGCAGTGGATCTGGCCCGGCCTATCCTGTTCTCCAAAGCCATCATCATCATTGCCTTTTTGCCCATCTTCACCTTTCAGCGGGTCGAGGCGAAAATATTTTCACCGATGGCATTCACCCTTAGTTTTGCCCTGTTGGGTTCACTGATCATCAGCTTAACGCTGGTGCCTGTGCTACTGAGTTACCTGATTGGACCTCGACTTATCGAATCGCATAATCCGCTGGTGGAAGGTATGGAGCGGCACTACCGATCGGCATTGGAATCCGTGTTGCGCCACCCTCGCAGATTATTCATTGGCGCAGGATTGACGTTGGCCTTATCGCTGGGCTCAACGTCGTTGATCGGAACCGAGTTTATGCCCAAACTGGATGAGGGGAATATCTGGCTGACTATTACGCTACCGACGCCCGTCTCATTGGCTAAAGCCAAAGTGCTGGAACAGGATATACGCGGACGCTTGCGCGAGTTTAGTGAAGCCAAGTCGATACTCACCCAGTTGGGACGCCCGGAGGATGGGACCGATCCCAAGGGTTTCAATAACCTGGAAATTCTTATCGACCTAAAAGATAAAAATACATGGGATCATAAATATAATAAAGATAAGGACAAACTCGTCGAAGACATGCAGAAACGCTTGGCGGTGTTTCCAGGCTTGCAGTTCAATTTCTCCCAGGTGATTCAGGACAACGTAGAGGAGGCTATTTCCGGTGTCAAAGGCGAGATTGCGATTAAGATTTTCGGCGA
>DATBQC010000808.1:0-2508 GCA_036561065.1 Methylobacter sp.
AGACTCCCTATCAATCTGGTCAATGAAAAGCTGATCCGCAAATGCCATGCGCTACCCCTATTCGCACGTGGAAAAACGCTATTTGTCGCAGTCTCCGACCCGACCGACTTTCACGCGCTGGATGACATCAAGTTCCACAGCCGCCTTAATCCCGAAGCCATCCTGGTTGAAGAAGACAAGCTTATCAAAGCCATCGAAGCCTCCTTAGAGGCCGCCGATACATCAATGACCGACATGCTTGATGAGGATCTGGAAAATCTGGATATCTCCGGAGGCGAAGAAGATACTACCAAAGCCGATGCTATTACTTCAGACATTGATGATGCGCCTATCGTTCGTTACGTTAATAAAATACTGCTGGACTCGATAAAGCAAGGGGTGTCTGACATACACATGGAGCCCTACGAGAAAACGTTCCGCATCCGCTATAGATCGGACGGCATACTCCGCCAAGTTGCCTCCCCCCCTCCCAGCATCGCCGGCAGGCTCGTCTCCCGCCTGAAGGTCATGTCCAAAATGGATATTGCTGAACGTAGGGTTCCACAGGATGGTCGTATCAAAATGACCTTATCCAAAAACCGTGCGATTGATTTCCGGGTCAATACCTGCCCTACCCTGTTCGGCGAAAAAGTCGTTTTGCGTATCTTGGATCCTACCAGCGCCCAGTTGGGTATCGAAAAACTGGGTTTTGAGCCGGAACAACAACGGATTTTCCTTGAGGCTATCAACAAACCCTACGGTTTAGTGCTGGTGACGGGGCCAACAGGTAGCGGTAAAACGGTTACGCTGTATACGGGGTTGAATATTCTCAACACTATGGAACGCAATATTTCTACGGCCGAAGACCCTGTGGAAATTACCGTAGAGGGCATCAATCAGGTCAATATGAATCCTAAAGCCGGCCTGACCTTCGCCAGTGCCTTACGGGCATTTTTACGGCAAGATCCTGACATCATCATGGTGGGCGAGATTCGTGACTTAGAAACCGCCGAAATCGCCGTTAAAGCCGCCCAAACAGGACATTTAGTGCTCTCAACCCTGCATACTAATGATGCGCCGCAAACCTTAAACCGATTGCTGCAAATGGGGATACCGCCGTTCAATATTGTTGCTGCGGTCAATTTGATTATGGCGCAACGTTTGGGCAGACGGCTCTGCGAACATTGCAAAATCCCCGCCGACTTTCCCGATAAAGTCCTGCTTGACGCAGGCTTTAAACAAGAAGAGTTGCGCGACCTTAAAATATTCAGCGCGGTGGGTTGCGGACATTGCACCAATGGCTATAAAGGTCGGGTCGGTGTTTATCAAGTCCTGACGCTGACCGACAAAATGCGCACACTGATACTGAACGGGGGCAATACCGATCAACTGGCGGAATGCGCCCTAGCCGAAGGTTTTAATGACTTGCGCAGGTCAGGACTAAACAAAGTACGCATGGGATTGACCAGCCTGGAAGAAATTGACCGAATCACCAAGGAATAAACATGGCAGATCAAGCTGAACAAATAGATTTCATCTGGGCCGGAACCGGCAAAAACAAACAAAAAGCAGGAGGAATAATCTCTGCAAAAAGCGAAGCTATTGCGAAAGCTGAACTGCGGAGGCAAGGATATCGCGTCATTAAATTCAAGAAAAAACCCAAACCGCTGTTCTCTGCAAAAGTCCAAGCTATCACGCCTGGCGATATAGCCATTTTTGCCCGACAATTAGCCACGATGCTTAAAGCCGGGGTTCCTCTAGTTCAATCGTTCGATATTGTCGGTAAAGGTCACGACAACGCAAGTATGGAGATTCTACTGTTGGGCATCAAAGCCGATATTGAAGGCGGTGACACCTTAGCCGAAGCCCTTAACAAAAGACCGCTGTATTTTGATGAATTATTTTGTAACTTGGTTGAGGCAGGCGAACAGGCCGGGGTATTGGAAACGCTTTTAGACAAAATCGCCACCTACAAAGAAAAAACAGAGTCGATGAAGAAAAAGATCAAAAAGGCGCTGACCTATCCGATCGCAGTCATCGTCGTAGCCTTTATCGTAACCACCATCCTGTTGATCTTTGTGGTACCGGTATTTTCCGATATGTTCAAAAGCTTTGGCGCAGATTTGCCCGCCTTCACTCAAATGGTCGTCCACATGTCAGAATGGATGCAGGCATGGTGGTATATTGTTATTGCTATTGTTGTCGGCACCGTTTACGTGTTTGGCTATTTTAAAAAACGATCCAGAGCATTTAATCACTTTTTGGATAAAGCTATGCTAAAAATACCGATAGTCGGCATCATCTTAAACAAGTCTGCCGTCGCACGTTTTGCCAGAACCCTAGCAACCATGTCGGCAGCGGGGGTACCTTTGGTAGAAGCACTGGAGTCGGTTGCCGGTGCCTGCGGTAATATTATCTACACCGAAGCCGTTTTAAAAATGCGCGATGAAGTATCAACCGGACAAAGATTGCAATTTGCCATGCAGCAGGTCGATCTCTGGCCGAACATGGTAATCCAGATGGTGGCTA
>DATBQC010000809.1:0-5688 GCA_036561065.1 Methylobacter sp.
ACAATATATGCTCGATGCCGTAAGCAATATCGATGACGACAACGTAAAGATGAACGTTGCCGCCAATGCTAGTGCCTGTTTTCTTGAGGCACCCGGCAGGTCGCTTTTTCGGTACATTGTGATGCCGATGCGCATCTAAAATATCAATTTTTTTTATCCTAATTATGCCTGTGAGCCCATTTTGGCGGTCAAACATGGTCGCCCTGTTTTGTTTTGGGAGGCATTGTTTCGCGGCCAGCGTGCAGCTGATGAAACTTGGGCAGAGGTCGACCGAAAGTTATTTGAGTATTTGGCTAATAACCATACGCAGGATAAGTGGAAACGTAAAACGATTGCCGTCAACCTTTCCACGGAATCAGTGCTTGGAATGCCCGAGGACTTTGTTCAGATTGCGGCCTCGAACTGGAATATGTGTCTTCAGGATGTCGGAAAATTTAAAGTAAACGAAAAATCTGAAATGCAGCGCCGCAATCCAAGAACCGGCGAGATGTTTACATCGCCGGCTAAAAAAATTGTCAAGATCACACCTGCAAAAGTATTGCGGGATGCGGTAAACGCTTAGTCCATTAGCGGTTGGGCAATGAGAAAGTTTTTTTCGATGATGGGGCATTTTTTCGTCGAGACGAGTTCTTTGCCCAGCCTTATCAGGCAAACTTGGAAATATACCGCAGCAAGTTTGGATTTTATTGTTTCATTCGGAAGGGCTGTGTTGGTGGCTATATTTACTGATCCGCTAATCTTTATTCTTACTGCTGGGGTTTTGCTCTGGATGTATCTGGATGAGTTTTTGGCGAAAATTGAATAATCACTCGATTCGAATTGAAAGTAACTATTAATAGTCGCAAAAGTTCTTGCATCTAAAGCAGACCTAATTTCAATGGATACGCCAATCTCGAATGCTAAAACTTATTGGACGATTAATACAAATTCAATCATCATGAATGGCCGATCTTTCGAATATAATAACACCAGTATGAACGACAGTTTTTGAAAGCGGAGAATTGTCACAGTCGACCCGAAGCGGACATTGAGCACACAGTGCTGGACAATCGGTTGCAATGGGCAGATGTCCACATGAAAAGTAGCTATTGCTGTTTCCGGCTATAGCCAGCGAAAGTTAGGGATGCTGACCAGCATAAGCCGGCGCTCATGATCACCTCACTTAAGTCTGTATTATCGCTCCAAGCGAACACGAAGCCGTCTTGCTCGTTCGCGAAACGCCGCTTCTCCTCCTTCAAGAATATCGCAAACAGCTTTACGAATATCCGCGTTTTCCAGTCCCCCCGCGCGGTAAGTAATTGAAGGAAGCCCACCCGCGTGATGCGGTCCGGCCTCGGCGACGATGATCTGATCAGCATCGGTGTTGATCACTAGATTGGCGTTATGAGTAACCATGATGACCTGTCGCTTGGTTTTCGCTGCGATGAAAAGCGACACAAGTTCCTCGAAGACAGACTTCGGATCGAGGTTTTCTTCTGGTTGGTCGATGATAAGAGGGCGATCGTCGGATTCATCCAAGGCGAGATAAAGCAGTAATAAGACGATGCCCCGTGTGCCTGGTGATAGCTTCCGGATGTCAACACCGTCATAGACGATCTCATATCGAATTGAGATGTGATCGGTCCCGAAAAGCCAATGCGCGAACTGCTTCGACCATGTTTTAAACTCAGCCTGCTGGGTCGGAGCATAGGGCGCGTGCGCGAGGATATTCTTCAGGTAGGTTGAAATGAATGCCGTCATGGCTGTCTGAATTTCAACGGCGCTGCCACTCTCCCATGCCGGCTTAAGCATCTTTTCCGCTAGAGCAATTAAAGAGCCGCGACCGTTGAAGGGGCCGGCCTTACGCCGATCAAGAAGGTTTTCTTCTGCGAAGGCTCCCCAGTGATGGGAATCAACGATGCGCTGAACAGAGAAGCCAAGCTTGCGTAGTGTACCGGAGGATGCTGCAAGCCGCGCCATTAGAGGGGCATAGAGGTCAGCAAGTACAGTCTGCACGCTGATAATTGCCTCAAATATCCGTCTGTAGGCATTGTCACGCTCGGCTTGCAACTCCTTTCTACGGGCAGCAGCGCCCTGCGCATCGGTGATCTTCGCTTCCAATATCTTGAGGGCGGCATTCTCCTGTCCAATGCGTTTGGTCAGCGCAGCATATTGCTCTCGAACCACCTTGTCTGCGCTGAACAAGGCTTCCAGCCTTGTCATCTCTGCAACGATTGTCGAGAGATTCAGCGTTCCGAGATCAATGCCATCGGCAATTAGAGGAGTGTTCGGATCACCAGGTTGCAAGGGCTGACCGCTAAGTTCAGCGATATTCTTGTCGGCCCATGCCACATACCCCGCCAGGCTATTATCTACATCCCCTTTATAGATAAGGAGGAATTCGTCCCACTGTTTATCGCTAAGCCCGCTCTGGCTATGCCGTTCTTGCGCTTGGCGAAGGAGTTCGGGTGCCTTCGTTGTGCGGGTGCTGGCTACCTCATCCTTCAATATGACGAAAGTGCGACGTTGATTGGTAAAGGCCTGAATTTTGCTCCTTAGAGCTTGAGCGGCCTCACTCAGCTCCGCATGGCGCTTAACCTGTGCTTCCGTGCCTTTAACAACGTGCTTGGCAAGGTCTGCATTGTAATTTTGAATTAGTATTTTCTTCTGAGCGACCTGAGTAGTAAGTGTGGCAACCAAGCTCTCTTTTTCAAGCTCGATCGCTATCCGCTCAGATAGATCAGATATAGAATCTGCCTCGCGGTCGCGAGCCTGCTGGAATCGGCTGGTTCGGTACTCTCGAAATTCAGCGAAATCAATAGCGCCTTCGCGTTCATCAAGCGGATGTGCCTCCAGAATCACTCTCTCGATTTCTTCGATAAGCCCGTCGGAAACGCCACTTGATGAGCAAAGCTCTTCTACGAACTGCTGGGAAAGGTACCTGGCGCGGGGAAACGAAAGATGTCCGCTGGCATCTCGCCCGTCAAGAGCCTGCGTTGTCGTGCCACCTCCTTCCCAAGTTAGGGTGACTGTAGCATCTCCGATAAGCTGTCTCGCGCGCACCAAGAAAGATGGGCTGCCGTTCTCGTTAGCACTCCACACCGCCGGTGAAATCGCATCACACCCGGCAGCAATCATGTCCGCGAGAGCAGTTTTGCCCGAGCCGCGGGCTCCAATTATGGCGACCAAGCCTGGGTTAAGAGGGATCTTCGGAGTTTGTGCCCAACTTGCATTAGCTATTGACACATGGGAAATGACTTGAGACGGCATCGCGGAGCGTGGTGACGCTGATCCAACAAATGCGCGTCCTTCCGGGTCGATGCAAGCCTGACGTAAAGCATCAAACTCTAGGCCGCCCTTGATCCATGAGAAGCGATCATCCACAGGCTGGCCGACCGTCGTTAAGTCGTGTGAGTCACTGCCATGAAGGCACGGCTTGCAACCGTTATACCTCTCGCGTAGCGCTTCGATGGTGAAGCTTCGCTGCCCAAGCCAGAATTCGCGTTGAGCTGGGTTGCTGGAGAAGACGATGTGCGCAAACTTCTCAATTTCCTGGCGCATGGTCGCGTCTGCCGCTTGACGCACTCCTGAGGTTCCATCGTCTGCTCCACCGGCCACGGCGACGAGGATGTTTTTCTTCGCCCAGTCGCTTTCGAGGAAGACTTGGCGTAGCTGGGCAAAATTAACCTTAAATTGGGTTGATCCATGCTGAAGGGCCGCACGGTCGTCAGTGACGTTAGGGGCTGCGCGTTTTCCGAGCGCAATAAGATCATCTCGCGTGCAATCAAAACGATCGCCGTGAGCATGGAACTGGAATCGAGTGAGGATTCTGCGTAGCTGAACCAGATGGTCGGCATCCTCTGGACTAACCAATAGATGAATGTTCACGAAGCCAGACCTCGCGGCCACATCTAGACGAAATTCAACATTAGGAAATATCAGCTGAACGTCAGGAAGCCTGCCCGCCGCCTTATGTTTTAGGACTTCTTCGTAAGTTTCAGTGACGTAGTAATCCGTGACGGCAATCGCCTCGATTTTCGGCGTAAGCCTCTCAAGCGTCGATAGGTATGTCTCCCAAGCATCGCCACCACCAAACTGGTTGTTAAGGACAGTGCCTGGCGCATGAATATGAGGCTCCCATCGTCGCCATTGCGAACCACGACTTATCATCCTTTCTCCATTTGTCATTATTAGTTCTTGGTATTATGTCCCAAATTTAACAGATTCTAAGGTGAAAGTCTGCTTTTGGCCGAAACTGTGAATTCGCAGATTTAAAAAATTAGTATCGATAGATGGCATCAAAATTTTGATGGTTTTGGAAAAACAAATAGGACTTTCGCAACTCTAGCCGAATAGGTTATGTTAGCAGACATGATCACGAAACAACGTTACGTAGAATACTTGATTTGCACACCGATCAATTACTCCTGCTTCAACCTGGCCGAGCATTTGGACCATGTCAGCCACGATGTGGTGAGCAACTTTCTGAAACAGAGCCGGATAACGGCGCGGCAGGTATGGGAGCTGGTCAGGGGCTGATCAACAATGCCGAGGACTCGTTCTTGATCATTGACGACAGCATACAAGATAAGCGCTATTCCCAGTCGATTGAGTTGGTCAAGACACAGTATAGCGGTGCGGTGGGCGGTTTGGTGCGAGGCATCGGCGTTGTCAACCTGGTTCACAGTGACGGCCAGGAACATTATCCGGTGGATTACCGGATTTATAACAACGCCGCCGACGGCAAGACCAAAAACGACCATTTTAAGGACATGCTCGTCAACGCCATTGCCGACAAGGGGCTCAAGGCGAAGACCGTGTTGTTCGACAGTTGGTATGCCTCCTGGGAAAATCTAAAGCGGGTCCACACGCTCAAGCGAATCTTTTACACGACCCTAAAAAGCAACCGCATGGTCAGCCTCAATAAAGAAGACGGCTATGTGCATCTCGATGCGATCGAGTGGACGCCCGAACGGCTCCAATTCGGAGTCGTCGTCAAACTGAAAAAAGTACCGTTCAAGGTCAAATTATTCAAGCTGGTCGCCCCAGACGGCGACATTGACTGGCTCATCACCAATGAGCTGGATGATAACCTGACCGCGCAGGTCGCTCAAGACGCGAACGACGTGCGCTGGCAGGTTGAAGAATTTCACCGCGAACTCAAACAGTTGACCGGTTCCAAAGCAAGTTTCTCATTGATAATTTCAATCGATTTCAACTACGGCAAAGAAGACGCATTTTCCTCTTTCGCCTGGTAATATTGATTACATTTTGACAGCGCCCCAGCAATTTGTAGCCTCAATTCTTCAGGCTCAAGCACTTCAATGCGATCACATTCCCCTAAAATCCACCATCGTAATTGCCAGGTATTGGAAACATCAGCGGTAATTTCTCGGAACCCAGAATCATTCAATGGACTTAATATCTGATTTTCGCTTAAACGAGTTTCTTCAAGTATTAATGCCAAGTGATCGCATATCCGTGCTTTAAAATGGATAGCTGCAGTAGAACCGAAGTGGCCCTGCTTCTCTGCAAAATCAGCTAAATTAAATGCTGGTTTGTGGCGGCAGTCTTGTTCCAACAATTGAGCAGCTCGCACCCTGTGTAATGCGTATAAATACACGTCTTCATAATCATTAGTCATTGCGGCAAGATAAGTAACAGGGCCGCGCTGTATCAAACCTAGCGGGTGCAAGCGGTATTCTTTTT
>DATBQC010000810.1:0-9983 GCA_036561065.1 Methylobacter sp.
CAGCTAAACTTTTGAATTGAGTAATGTGACTGTAATTTATGACTGTGAATCCATATCAAGTCCTCGGATTAACAAAAGAGGCTAGCGATGATGAAGTCAGAAAGGCTTTTCGGCGACTCGCTGGGGAGTTACATCCGGACAAAAATCCAGGCGATACCAAGGCTGAAGTGCGTTTTAAAGAAGTCAATAATGCTTATCAATTAATCGGCAGCCCTGATAAACGCAAAGCATACGATCAGAGCGTTCAGCAGCCAAAAATAAATTATGCTCATGTCCGGCAGCATGCAAATAATGACGCCGATTTTTCGTTCAGAGTAGATTCATTTTTCCAGACAGTCGCTGGTGTTCCTCGCACAAGGAGACCACCTCCTGTTCCATCAAATGTAGAAATGAAGATATCGATTTCCTTGGAAGAATCGATATCTGGTTGCATCAAGGATATTGAATCTCCGTCGACTACTCAATCAAAATGCACAGCATGTGACGGTTTACGAGTTAGACCGGGAACACCCATCATTCCTTGTGGTTCATGTGGGGGATCCGGGAGGAGGAATTCATTTACCGGCAACCAAAATTGTTGTGTGTGTGGAGGCAGAGGGACGGTGCCTGTAGCTGCTTGCATTAATTGTAATGGATCTGGAAGTATATCTACGAAACGCCGAGTCACTGTCAAAATCCCAGCGGGGATTGATAATGGACAGAAATTGAGGCTCGCTGGAATGGGTAATAATGGGGCAGGTTTCTCTGCTCCAGGAGATTTATATGTTGAAATTGATATATTATCACATCCGTTATATAAAAGAGATGGCCTTAATTTAACGACAGAGTATACTCTCAACTTAGCTGAAGCAATTCGTGGTGGAACAATATTGGTCCCCACTATAAATGGGGAGAAAATCACTATGAAAGTACCTCCTAATGTCAGGCCGGGAGCGACTATCATATGTGCTAGAGGCCATGGAATACGGAGCACAATGCGTACGGAACAGGGGGACTTGTATATACGTCTTTGTTTGAAATTGCCAGAATCTTTAACGTCACGTGCGGCTAAGTTGATTGAAGAACTTGTAGATGAATTGGAACATAAAAGTTAAGCAATGACGATTATTGCCCGTCTATCTTCTTTCCATGCATTTACAATAACGTTTGCTATTGCCCGAGCTTCAACTGCATAACGATTTGGTCCTCGAATATCTCCAACCCAAAGTTCCCAACATACAGGGAACTTGCCGATCATCGGTTTATCAGATGGCCTAACATTTTTTGTTGTGCATTTCAGTCTATCTGCTGATGGACAGGTCATGATGTCACCACATACTGGTGATTTCATTTTAAGCAGCATGCCGATGGGTGGACTACCCATCATCGATTCAAAAGTTTTG
The DNA here is from genome assembly GCA_036561065.1 of Methylobacter sp. GTDB lineage: Bacteria > Pseudomonadota > Gammaproteobacteria > Methylococcales > Methylomonadaceae > Methylobacter_A. Next base: position 1,383 of record DATBQC010000810.1, read on the forward strand.
GTAAAGCCTTTTTTTGCTTCTTCTACGATCGATCTTGATATTCTTGGGCAAATATTTAGAACCGGGGCAGCAAGAATGATGGTAGCAGGTTCTCTGAGGCAAGGGTTGGCTGATTCATCTATTTCAAGAACAGATATGCTCCCGCCAGAATCAGCTTCCAATTCATATTCAAGAAAATGAACTGACATCGGCTTGCCCGGAACATTTGTCGATCATATCTTTTAATTTCGACAAAATAACAACCATGCCATCAGTCACTGTGCCAGTATTTCTATCTAAATCCCATTGCACATTATCGAGAACTCGACAACATTTTACATAATCTTCCATGATGAAAGAATTACGTGTGCGTATCAATCTTCTTTCCAAGATGGTCATCATGCGGGGAATATCATATCTTGCTGGAGATATATAGTCCGCTGAGCTCTTATCCTTTGGTTCAGGAATATCCCCTTCAACATCTGGTCTTTTCGGAACCCTAATACTAAATCTTCGCTCGAGTCTTTTTAAGGCCTCCATAAACTCGAGGCCTTCGAATTTCATATATAAATTGATGCAATCCCAGCTCTCTTTGCACCTATAACAACGGACGTAATCTGGACGCCCTCCGATGGCTGGATAAAATCGAGCCGCAGCTGTATTTACGTTCCCATGGAATGGGCAAAAGACCTGAATAGGAGTGTGCGGATCAACAAGCTCTCCGCCGTGTCCATGCTCTGTCATGCAATCGAAAGCTGTATAGGACTGTCTCACCGCGGCTGTTCGCCTTCGAATCCAATCTTGAACGGCAGTCGAATCAGCCACGTGATTTAACCTTCACAGCTGAATATGAGCCGGTAGCATAACCGAGAACGAAAAATGGGATATGCTTCCAATTGTGAATAGATTCGCCAACTCCAAATATGAGAGTTAAAGCTTGTGCGGCTGATGCGAGACCGGCCTTAAATGCTTGGTTCTTCTCTGAATAATGTGTCCAATATACAGAAGTCCATTCATAGAAGAACCCCGAGATAAACACGCCGATAAAATCCATAACTAGAGAAGCATATCCTCTGGTTTCATTGAGATTTTCTGCGCCATAGAGACAATCATATCATTATTATAATCAATGAGACCTGACTCCATAGCACGCATACGTTTCGATTGCCAAATAATTTTGCCAATCATTCTTTCGAAGATAGGATTGTCTCTGTTCTTCATGCAACCAAGGAAAAATTTACCTTCACGTCGAAGGGTGTCGTTGAGATATGTATAAGTGATGACATCTGCAGAACGTTCAATCTCATTGGCATATGCAATAGCGGAAAAATCATAACGACCATCGCTCTTATCTGCTCGGAGCTTACCTTGCCGGTTGAGTTGGAAGAGGGCGAGTACTGGGATAGCACGACCACGGCCGAAATTAAGAGCCATAAGACGGCAGTCCCGGACGACTTCATTAGTGCTATCTGTAGTTCCTGAGTATCGATGTTTTGGCTTAACTAAGCCGAGATAATCGACCACGATGCCATCGCACCCATGTTTATTATGGAACATTTCGGCTTTGCGCCGAATATCGTCAATACCAACATTATGTTCTGGACGCCAAACGTAAAGCTTGCCTTTTGCAGATGCTTTGAAATCCTGGGCGATGATTTTGAGTCGCCCTAAATCTATATCATCAAGCTTGCCGTCGCGAACTTTCCGATAATCAAGTCCAGTATACGGCCCTCTTCCTGATTTGACATCTTTATAATGCCAATCTGTGACAAATTTACCATTAGACGAATGGATAACATAAAGTTGGCGGCGGAGTTGTCTATATGGCATTTCAAGAATAGCATAAAAAATATTTTTTCCATAAACGAATGCGTTGTTATACGCATAATTCAAGGCTAAACTGGTTTTAAGTTCGCCTGGGCTTGCACAATGAACCCAAAATTCGCCTGATTTATGACCTTCGCAAGCGGAATCTATTGGTTCAAGTCCAAATAAATTACGACCTGCATATTTATTAGTTTTAGATATTATATCATATTCATCGAGAAATTCATCAGCATCATCCGATATTACGCCTTCTAATTTCTCGCCGGAATCCACACGAGTGAATTCAGGAAGCTTCTCGAACAAGAAATTGACCGCATCATTAACTCCTCGTAGGACTTTCTTGCCATTAATAGGACGATCGAGATTCCTACCGTGTTCAGCTATTGCTGACGTATCTCGGCAAAGAAAAACAAGATTCTTTATCTGTTGTTGTTCAAGTTCAGAACGAACAATCGACAGAAAATTTGTTCGGATATAAAATTGCGCCTTCTTTACTTCATCGAGGCGCTCTGCTGTCTCAACATCATCTTGCTTCTCGAAAAATTCCTTTACGAGCGAGAAGTCCGGGGCCGCAGACATTTGGTTGTAAAATGTCCGCAAATAATTATATATTTTCTTATCTTCTTCGAGCGAATATTCAAGAGGATGTTCAACGAGGCGCATCCAGTTATTCCTGGCTTCCTCGCCATCTGGATTTCCTCCAATTTGTAGGACGGACCTTAAGATCCTTTCCAAGTCAGTCGTCCCTTCTTCCGAAGTTACTGCTCTTTTTCTTATTCTTTTTCAAGCCCTGACCATACGAATCCAAAGTCGAATCTCCAGTCGTATCGATTTCTGATGTCGATCTAATAGTCTTCCCGCGCTTCGGATTCTCAGCATCATCTTTTTGTCTTGCTCGCTCTTCGTCTCTCTCTCGGCGCCTTTCTTCTCGTTGGGCTTCTTTCGATGGGGAATCTGTGATAGAGACTGAGCTGGAATCGGCTCTTTGCTTCGGGTCAAGATCCGTAAAGAAGCCTCCTTGTCCCGGATCTGTAGGCCTGATTATTTGTGGCACGGTGACTCTATCACATCCATCTACGAGAAGGGTGTAAACAGCAGCAGAATAAGCAAAACTACCGATACCGAATTGATTTTCTACACATGAGATGAGCCACACTGCTCGGTCACGATCGAGCCTATGAGCAATAGATTCGGCGAGCGCACCGGCTGCTCGCTTATTTGGATTACCAATTTCATTGAGTTTGACTATGAGAAGATCTGGTGGACCGACGAGGTCTTCGATATTATTATAAACGTCACCGCCTTCATAATCGGCAGACTTTGAAGATTTCGCCTTTGATCCGACGTAAACATCTCGGATTTCAGCGTCAGAAGTGAAGCGAACAAATTTACTCGGTGGGACGACAGCGGCCTTGAATAAGACGCCTTTAATTATGGCTTTGGCGTCAGCCCAATGCGCTGTGATAAATAAAGAATGGTTCATCCGATCGAGTAAACCGGTTCGCTCGTGTTCCTTTCGCAAATCTGCCCTCCGGAATTGATGAGGCATCATTGCCTCTACTCGCCGGATTATAGAGCATTCGCATTCCCAAAGCTTCCCATTTCTTTCGATGGTGCCAGAACCAGAACAAATAGTGCAGATTCCTCTGATCATTTCAAATATCGGAAAGATCAATGGAATCGATAGGGCTCTGGCTCGTAGGCACGGGAATCGGAGCTGCTGGCACCACAGGCTTACGCCCGGAAGGCCCCCGTTTCTTCTTCAAATTTGCAATAGCGGCCTTCGCTTGATTTCCATCAAGCTTCTCTGCTCTGATGGATTGGAATATATTCATGGCTTCGTCAGCTTCCGAGAACTGAAGGCCTCCAACGAGACTCTGTCCAGCAACTTTATCAGCAAGCCTCTTCTTCTCTCGAAGTTTCTTAAGAACGTGATGGTCGATAGTCTTGCCACCACCTTGGCGGACTCCATTCAAATGGGTCGCCATGACGACTTTCCTTAAACTACCAATGCGAATGGCACGCCCTGTGAGTTGGACATAATCGCCCCAAGACCACGGGTCATCGACGAATATTATGTGTTCTGTTGCATGAAGATTTAGAGATTCAGCGCCGGCTGAAGTAATCAGCATCACGTTAATGCCAGACTTCAAGTCCTGATATCTATTCTTCGATTCCGTCCGTTGCGCTGCCTTATTTTCTTTGCCGGTAATACGCTCATATTTAATTTTGTTCTTTTTAAGTTCATCTGCGATCAGAGTGATCATTCTCTCGAATCGAGAGAAGATTAAGGTCTTTACTCCATCGAGCTCGTCTGTCAGAAGTTCGATAATGGTCTCTATTTTTGTTGATTTACCTGGATATGGATTACCTTCTTCATCTGCGAGGAGCTGAGGAGCATCGCAAGCTTCCTGAACCATAACCATAGAACCAATAATGGCAGCGGCGTTAGAATCAGGATCATCCGCTTTGTCGAGCATTCCAAGTTCGGCAAGTTCGTAAAGCTCTTCCTGCTCATCTGACAATTCGCATTCAAGTTCCCTCGTCACGAGTTCCGGAAGATCTTTTGCCACATCGTGCTTACGCCGGTTGAGATAGTAAGGCTCAATTTCTTTAACAAACGCATCAAGCTGCTCATTGGTATGTCCAATGACTATCGGGACCTGTCGCCCGTTTGATATTTTTTGCATCTTCACGAGACAATAATTGTTCATGAAATGCGTCACTTTCGGAAAAAGTCCGGAATGGACAATCCGGAAGAGGCCGAAAAATTCCATAAGCCGATTTTTTACCGGCGTCGCAGTCATACCAACGACTCGCTCAGCGGGGCTGGCAAGATGGGCACCCATCTCGTGGATCTTCCCTCGGTAATTCTTCATGACGTGCATTTCATCAAACACGACCATGAGTTTGGAACCGGCCCGCTCCTTCATCATTGTTGAAATAAAATCAATGATTCCAGTAGTCTTCATTGGTGGATGAACAATATCCTTCGCGCTGTCAACTGCAGTTTCTGCCCGCTTACGAGTAGTGAGTAAATTGGCCACTTCTTGAAATTTTGCTTCGTCGGCATCTGTCCACATAGAAGGGCGTTGAAGGACAACGCTTGAACCCTCATCACGAGGTTCAAGCCGTTTCTTGACATATTCCTGAATGACAGTTTCTCGCATGGAGAGTTCATTCATGAATGTCTCTTCTCTCGTTTTGAATAGTGCCGCGACTTCTTTAAATGCTTTTTTTGCTTTCTTGAGAGTAGCTTTCTCTCCTTTGGTCGCTTTATAGGAATAATCTCGAACCACCCCAGGCATCGCATCCTTGAGCAGGGTATCATATGTCATGACAATGATTCGTTTGATGGCTCCTTTCTTTGGGTCAAAGAAGTCCCTGTAGATGGCCTCCCGTTCATAGGGCTCGCCATCGGCGACAATGACCTCCATATCCTTCATGAAGCGCTGGACCTCTTCTTTCCATTGGAAGAGGGAAGACTTCTTCGTCACAACAACTGGGACGAATTCTGGCTCCATCAGCCAAACATATCCAATAGCGGACAAAACTTCAACCGTATTGTGTGTGATGATGAAATTATCCGTTACGTAGAGATTATCTGGAGCGTCCACCTTTATACAGATGCACTCCTTCTCTCCAACCTCTTCTATCTTCGCTATTCTTCTGGATGGAAAATATTTAGTCCTCGGTCTCCATCTCGCGACTTTTCTAGAAAGCGAAAAAGGAACGACGCCGTTCGGGACCGAAATTGTTATAGTGTAGGCGAATTTTTTTCTCTTCGCTCTTGATTTGCCGCGGAGAACCGGAGTCTTGGACTTCACCTTCGCAGTCCCACCGAGAGATTGGACGAGTTCTACAAACCCATCAACGAGAAGCTTGTTTGAAGAATAGAACTGGGCTGTCATCCCGTCTTTCGAGACATCCCCATCTATATCCATGAGGCCTCGTAGGAGTTCTTCCCGCTGGACGATTGACCCCTCCAGATATAATCTCGGGATGAATTTAGTATCCCAATTCTTCCCCATCAACCCTATTTTCCGGAGTCCATTTATGAGTGGGTTCTTTACTCCGGCTCTGAATATGAGGCTCTGACCTAATCCGTCTTTCGTCTTAGCCCCGAGCTTGCATCCTTCAGGAAGTTTTTGACGAACCAATTCAAACATTTCCGGGTCGCCGTTTGTCCTTCTAACTCTCCTGGACATCGATCCATCTCCGAGTAGCGCTCCAACTAGATATGGGTCAACCGGGAGTTTCTTCTCAGGAAAGCGGACCGGTTTGACAATGGGAATCATCCATCTGAGGCCATTGGATCCGCGTTGCCTCTTAAGGCCGACCGATATTATATGCTCTAGAGAATAAGTTCTCCATCCATTCCCCAATCTCATCGTATTCCCGGTCCGGACTGTCCAGAGGTGTTCATCACAACACTCAGTGCTGGATCCATCGGACATAATCACCCGATAGACTTTCTTCACTCCCTGAGGGAAGATGCCGACCACTTTCGTGGGTCTTCCGTCCGAGCCGATGATAACGTCCCCGATCCTAATCGTCCCAATAGGAACCCATCCTTCTTGATGGGTTAGTACCTTTGCATCTATAGGTTGGGCTTTGCCGAGTCCTGTATCATCACCGAGAATCATTCTCGGCATAGTGCATAAATTCAGAATGCCGATTTTTTGATAATCACGCAGGACTACCGGGTGTTCTTCACCATATTCATCGATGAATCTATCCTGTAGAAAGGGGGACGGGCGTAATTTTGGTTCTTTGAGATTCCGGATCTCTCGGATTTTTTCGATAGACACGCCCCGATAACTTACAAGAGAAGTTATCTTCCAAGTTTATAGAATGTAAGGTCCTAATCAGCAGGAGACTAAAATGGCGACAGTTTCAAGTCAAAAAGATAATATTGCTCAGGCAGCAATGGATGCGATCAATGAACTCGTTGCTGCTTCCGAATTGTCTGAGAGCAGAGAAGCTAGTCCTGTGACTTTTAAGAAAGTGCTTATTCGGATTACAGTTATTGATAATTCCGACTTAGTGGCAGCTAAAACTGCAATGTCAGCAGTCAGAGAGCTCGATATATAATTAGAATCTCTTGCTACAACAGAATTGGGTGGAATGAGAACCGAGGGCCGGGTCCAGATTGGTGCAAACATCAGTCGGAGGCTGGGAGCCAAGGGGACAAGTAAATCCCCATAGGCCAGCTGTTATTGAATTGCATTGGTTATCGAGCATCTGGCTTCTATAACACCCATTTGTAGAATCTGTGCAACACCAGTCACCATTGAAGTCTGACTGAGTCGTTCCAGGGGGCCATTCACATCCCTGCAAGCGGGCATTGGAATTGGCGCACTTGCCGGAAGAACAGGCCTGACTAGCGCAGTCTTGATTTGCAGTGCAAGATTTTCCAATAGCGCAACGGCGAGGATTGTGGGGTCCACCACAATCGACATCACTCTCACCATCATCTTGGATCCCATCTGACGCCGTCAAATAATCCCCGTGATACGGGAATGGTTGAGAGCTACCAACTATGCACTGATCTCCATTCGAAGGTTGGAGGCCAGTGCATACACCAGTCCCATTGGTGCCATTTATAGGATTGGCTGGATACGGGGGCCCATCGCAAAAAGAGTAAGGGCCCTGGCAAATCGCACCGTTCAATGCACTGCAATCATGGATGATTGGCACGCCGCATTTTGAAACGATATAGCCGCACTTGCCCGCACACATTGAATTCATTTCAGATTGGGTCCACTCAACACAAACGGTGGTACCACATTGATTCGGATTATTGGCTCCACAAGTCTGACCAGATACGCATTGATGGGAACATTGGGCCTTATGACCGCATCCATCATTGATTTGACCACAAGTTACCCCATCGTTAGGACAAATCTTAGGAACACATGGAGAACCGCCAGTACCCGGGACTCCTCCACTTAAGCTGCCACCGACAGAAGTAGTTCCTCCTGACGTCGTCTGGCCACCAGTACTATGAATACCCCCGGATCCGCCAGCCTCAGAAGAAGTACCTCCAGAGGCCGGGGAACCACCAGAAGATGGGGAACCACCGATCACATCGATGCTGCTGGTCCCTCCAGATCCACCAGATCCACCATTCGGGTTCCCTCCTATTCCGGATTCAGTTAGTTTCTTAACTACATCACTGGAATCAGGAGATTGGCCAGTATCTCCTCCGGTTGAAGCCTGGTTACTGGCATCCTGATAATTTACAGGAGAACCTTTGGAAAAGAAATCACCTCCACCACATCCAGTATTAAGGAGAGTGATCAGTGCTGCAATTTTTGTTCTGGTGGTCATTCTCGGATTTATGAAATGCCACCATTCATTTACGGAATGGCTTAATTGAATGAGAAGTATATACCAGTAAGTAAGCTTGACTGGAAGCCATCATATTTTAAAGAGTATCCAAGGTATGGTCCAAAATTTTTAGTGAGATCTAGCCCGATTCCCGCTCCTACACTGCGTATTCCAGTGTAGGCAGCGATATTTACAGCATTTAAATGGAAAAAATCCCAACCGATTCCTGCATCCCAAAAAGGATCGTTCTTTCCTTGCAAAGTATGAATTAACTCTGGGACTAAAATGCCAGCTTGAGCGCGTATCCGCAATCGAAACATAGGATCTGGTGGTTTTTCCCTATAGTATACTTTAATAGGGAGTGTCATTTCCATATCTCTGTTTATGGTATCTCCAAGCTTAAGAGTAGCTTGTATAGGTTTCTTGGATCCTCCATTAATATATACACGGTCGTCCCAATCT
>DATBQC010000811.1:0-10530 GCA_036561065.1 Methylobacter sp.
AAATGCGCTGTGCATTTGCAGCTTGCCTTTAAGGGTTTGCCGGACGCTATTATAAACGATATGCAACCCCAAGCCACTGCCTCCGTTTCCGCGCTGGGTAGTAAAGAAGGGATCGAATACCTTGGATTGCAATTCCGGTGGAATACCCTGCCCGTCATCACTGTAAATCAGTCGGATATTGTCATCCGGCAACAAGGTAACCCGAATACTAAGCACACCTGCTTGATCAGGCTTATAAGCATGCTGCAATGAATTAGTGATGAAGTTGGTTAAAACATGTGATAACGCGCCCGGATAACTATCGACGAGCAAGTTTTCAGGACATTCAAGCTTGGTCGTGATCGCGGTTCTTTTGAGCTTAGGGTTCAAGCTTAACAATATCTCCTCGATATAACCTTTAAGCTCAAATTCGCGGCGTTCACCGCCGGTTTGATCGACTGCCACCTGCTTAAAACTGTAGATTAAATCGGCCGCGCGTTGGCTGTTAATGGTCATCAGCCGGGCGGACTGTCGGGCGGTATCAAAATAAGCATCCAGTTCGTCGCCGCTTAGTTCGCCTTGGCCGTAGCGCTTGGAAACCTTGTCCGTTTCCGCCTCCAGATGCGTTGAAGACATCAGGATAACGCCTACCGGCGTGTTGATTTCGTGTGCAATGCCCGCCACCAGTCCGCCCAGTGACGCCATTTTTTCAGACTGCACCAGATTGTCCTGCGTTTGTTTTAAACTGTTAAATGCGGTTTCCGCATCGGTTTTTGCAATCATCAGTTCTGCCGTGCGTGTTATAACCGTCTGTTCCAGAGTATCTTTCCCGTTTTGCACTTCATCCGCCATCCGGTTGAACGCCACCGCCAATTGTCCCAATTCGTCCTGAGGGCTTAACGCCACCCGTTGTTTCAAATCGCCGCGCGTAATTTCATTGATAACGTTTATAAAGTGACGCAACGGGGCGATAATCGAAAAGCCAAGGAAAATTGCCGCCGCACCCGCCATTAACACTAAAGCACCGAGCACCAACGCGGTATGAAGCCGTAACCGAATCAACGGCGCCAAAACCTCCTTGGCATCAATTTTAACAACCATCCCCCAATGCAAGCCGGGCAGATAGCGCCAGGCGGCAACGACATCGTGACCGGCGTAATCCACTGTCAAGTTTTGCCCACGCTCACCGTGCAGCGCATGCCGCATCGGTGCGGCGGCATTCTCAATCGGAATTTGAGTTAAAGATGCAATATTGACAAGATGGCGTAAATGGCTGGTATACGTCACCTTCTCACCGGTTTGCTGCGCCAATATGGCTTCGCCGGTATCGCCCAAGCCGATGCGATCTTCTATGACGGGTTGCAGGATTTCCAGGTTCATCTGAGCCGCCAACACGCCTATCGGCAAACCATCGCTGAGTAAAGGGGTGGTTATGAACGCGGCGGTTTTATTAGCGGAAGGCGCATAAGTATCAAAGGCCGAAAACTCAGTACTCAACAGCGCCATCGATTGCTGAAAACCTTGCCCCAATATCGTATCGCGATAAGGACCGGTAAGCATATTGGTATGAAAATCGGCCTCCTTTTTCAAGGAAAATATCACCTCGCCTGCCGGATTGATCAGTAACATATCGTAATAACCATAGCCTGTCGCAAGCTCAGCCAATGACTTTTCAGCGTGTGCCGCCGCCTGTCGGTAAGCGGCAGAATCAATGCCGGCGGAATACCCTTCTTGCAACCCCGTAAAAGTGCTCCGTATATCTGGGAAATGGCTCAGCAAACGCATGTCCATCCGGCGTTCATTGATATAAGTTTCGATTTGGTCCGCTTTTTTATCGGCAATGGACGCCATATCGGCAATAACTGTGCGGGTCAGCGTAGCTTCAAAATTGCGTAAATTAAGCAGCGAAAGTCCGGCCAGCGGAATAACCGAAATCAGCAAAAGCCCGACCATTAAACGAAGACCCAGCGAATGACGACTCAGCAGCAGTGGCTTGATCATTTCAGCTCCTTGTCGATCTCACCTACAACCTGTTGCCACTCGGCATTGGAACGGTAACTTGGAAACGGTTCCGGGCGCAACGGATAGGGCGAAGCTTGAAGCTCCTTGAACTGACCGTCGGGCTCAGTCTTGCCGATGCGCGCCCTTTTCCAGACATGACGCGTCGCCCTGTCCACCGACATAATGCCGGACGGGGCATCGAAACTTTGCAGCAACACCGCATTGTTAACCCGCCCGGGTTCAACAGAACCCGCATCCTGCGCAGCTTGCGCCCAAAGATGCACGCCAACATAGGCTGCCTCAATCGCGTCGCTGGTGGCACGATGTGCGCCGAACTGGCGTTTAAAGTCGGCAACAAAACGACTGTTACTGGCGGTAGCTACCGATTGAAAGTAACTCCACGCGGCATAATGGGCATTGAGCGATAACTCAGGATGGTTGGTCAATTCGGATTCCGAAACACTGAACGATAGAATCGGGATGTTTTTCGTGTCGGTCGTTTGCAGCGCCTGAAAAAAGTCGAAATTGTTATCACCGTTAATGGTATTGAAGATGACATCCGGTTTTAACTGCTGAATTTCCGCCACGCTAACTGCCAAGTCGATGCTGTTGTCAAAAGGCAGGTAACGTTCGCCGAGGACTTGACCGCCCGCAGCCCTAACTATATCGCGAATAATACGGTTGGCGGTACGGGGAAAAACGTAATCCGAACCCAGCAGGTAAACCCGTTTTCCCAGATTTTTCAACGCCCAATGAGCCCCGGGAATGATTTGCTGATTGGGTGCCGATCCTGTGTAAATAATGTTTGGCGATTGCTCCAAGCCCTCATACTGCACCGGATAAAACAGCAAATGCCGGTGTTGTTCGACAATGGGCTTGACGGCTTTACGAGAACTCGATGTCCAGCAACCAAACAGCGCACTGACCTTTTCCTGGGCGATCAGCCGCTCCGCTTCACGGGCAAAAATATTTTCATCCGAATGCCCGTCAGCCACCACCATTTCCAGCGGCCGACCCAGCACGCCGCCACGCGCGTTAATTTCAGAGACCGCGAGCTGCACAGCGTCCACCAATGGCCGCTCGCTGACCGCCATCGTACCGGTCAGCGAATGCAGCACGCCGATACGTATCGGCTGCTGTGGTTTATAGCTTTGAAACGCCCACCCTGCCGCTGCGACAAGCAACGCCAGTCCGGCAAAGATAGCCAGCGTTTTTACGCGCGAAGTTAAAAGCATCATCAGTTTCCGGTTTGTAATTTAAGCCAAGAGCGAATGGGTATGCATCGCGTACGAGACTGTGAAAGTATTCGTTTTTGAACAAATTTAAAAAACTCACCACGAAGGCACGAAGAGCACGAAGTTTTCAATACATTGAATAAAAAGCAATTATTTTTCTTCGTGTACTTCGTGCCTTCGTGGTAAATAATGCTTTTACCTGTTTTTTGATAACACTTTCACAGTCTCGTACCTTTATGCGCTTGGAATAGTGTTTGCTGAGTAGGACTTAATGCGCACGCTACAGAATTTCGTCAGCGCACCACGCATATGAACTTCCCCGCTTTGCAGGCTAGTCAACGCCGTATCATCCTGCCAGCCAAGTTTTTCGTGAACAAAACGACTTTCCAAGGATCACGCAACCCGGTAAAAATCCTTATACCATTCAACAAAACTCTTAATCCCATCTTCCAGCAGCGTGGCAGGCTTGTAGCCAAAATCATGTTCCAAATCAGAAACATCGGCATAGGTATCAGGTACATCTCCCGGCTGCATAGGCAACAAATTCTTGATCGCCTCTTTGCCCAAGCATTTTTCCAGCATTTCAATGAACGTCAACAAATGCACCGGCTTGTTATTACCAATGTTATATAAACGGTAAGGTGCGAAGCTGGTCGCCGGATCTGGATTATCCCCTGCCCAGTCGGCATTAGCTTCCGCCGGTTGATCAATAACCTTGATCATGCCTTCAACGATGTCGTTTATATAAGTGAAATCGCGGCGGTGATTACCGTAATTAAACACGTCGATTGGTTTGCCTTCCAAGATATTACGGGTAAACATGAATAACGACATATCCGGCCTTCCCCAAGGGCCGTAAACGGTGAAGAACCGCAAGCCGGTGGTAGGCAGGTTAAAAAGATGGCTATAGGTATGGGCCATTAATTCATTGGCTTTTTTGCTGGCCGCATAAAAAGAAACCGGATGATCGACATTGTCATGGACGGAAAACGGCATTTTGGTATTCGCCCCATAAACGGAGCTGGATGACGCATAGGCTAAATGCTCGACGGCATTGTGCCTACACCCTTCCAGTATATTCATGAAGCCGACTATGTTGGAATCGATATAGGCATGAGGATTGGTTATCGAATAACGTACACCGGCTTGAGCAGCGAGATGCATGACTCTTTGAAACTGCTCACGGGCGAAAAGCGCTTCCACTGCCGCTCTATCCGCAATTTCAAGTTTGATAAACTTAAAGCGCTCATAACCTTGCAGCCGCTCTAACCGCGCCAACTTTAAATTAACATCGTAATAATCGTTAAGGTTGTCTATGCCGACAACCTCGTCGCCGCGCTCCAGCAATTTCAGACTAAGGGCTGAGCCAATAAATCCAGCGGCTCCCGTTACTAATATCTTCAAAGTTCCCTTCCCATAATCCTAAAAACAAACAAAAGCGGACGCTACCGAGTTCGAGACTGGCCTTGAATGGTAGCTACGATGCGTCTGCTGCCGCCCCGGTTTCGATGTTCGCACAGGTAAATGCCTTGCCATATACCTAGGTTAAGCGAGCCTTTGGTGATTGGGATACTGCAACTAGAACCCAACAGGCAATTTTTTATATGGGCGGGCATGTCATCGTCGCCTTCATAGGCATGCTTATAATAAGGCGCGCCTTCCGGCACAAATCGATTGAAGTGACTTTCCATGTCCTGGCGCACAGTCGGATCGGCGTTCTCGTTCACCGTCAACGAGGCCGAAGTATGCTTGATAAAAAGGTGTAGCAGCCCGCAGTCTACGGTAGACAGCTCAGGAATAACATTCAGGATTTCACCGGTGATCAGGTGAAATCCCCTGCTTTTTTCTGATAATGAAAACTCTTTTTGTATCCACATTAACAAAACCTGCTGTATGACTTGAAATAGCGCTCTAAACGGCGACTTTAGGTTTAGTGGTTCAATGATTTTGCCAGACGATGCAAGGCCTCACTGCCATGACTGAACAACGGCCAGCCGTCACCAGTCAAAACGGCTTTAATGTCGGGTAAGTCGGCGATGCGCTTGACCGACTGAACGGCTTTGCTTTTATCAGTCAGCTTTTCATCCGGCAACATGCACAATTCACCGCCTATATGGCAACGGATTAAATCGCCGGTAATCAGTGTACTGTGCTCCAAAAGCAGCGCCAACTCTCCCGGTGTTTTAGAGCCGTTAAACTGATAAGCAACCAGTCCGGGCACGATTTCTTCGTGATCGTGAAGCCAGCGGGTACATACCAACGGAAACGTTTCTTCCTCGGCTGCCGGGCCGTAAATCGCCGCACCGGTCATTTCGGCTATATGCTCGGCATCACGGCAGTGGTCACTATTGGTGATGACGATAAAATCGACTCCGCCCAGGCTTTGCAAGTGGCTGTGATCGTGCTCGGACATCGGCAAGGGATCGATTAAGACATTACCGCCGTCACGCACCCACAGCACACTGTGGAAATCCAGATTGCGCTCCCGATTAAATTCCGACCAGCCGAACAGGTCTTTTCTGTGTAATAGTTTCATTGCGAATCTCCCGAATTAATCGTTTCATACCCGGTCATAACCGCACATCATACATCAAAATTCGGCCGTAATGCCTAAAGCTAAACTGGGATTTTTAATACCGAAAAATAACAGCCATCAGCACCCGATAATTTCCCGCAACACCGACGTGGCGTAGCTCCCCGCCGGCAGGGTAAAACCAAGTTCCAGCGTCGTATCATCGACAAACTGCCAGTGTAAATCCTGCACATTAACCCTTAATGCGCGCCTGTCCCGATCAACGGCATTTGCTATCAAACCCTGAGCCAGCGGTTCATACGCATCGATAACCGCTTGCTCAATAGAAAGCGCATCGGCCGACACATCGGCATTCCCCCTGCCCCATAATACGCCGGTAGGATGGATTTCTTTGGCCGCCAATCGCCGGATAATTTCAGCGTCCGGCTGCTCCGATTGGAAACAGCTGTGCGACAGGTCGAATTGATAGGTGTCGCCTGGGATCGGCTGGTTCCAGTTATTTTGCGTCACCCGCTCGGACAAAATCAGGTTGAACAAGTACGATCTGGCCGCCGACAGATAAATGCTGCGCTGCTCTCGGCCCACTTTCGCGCCATCGAACATGTTCAAGGCTTTGCTGACATTTTGCCCTTCGTTGCCAAAGCGTTGCGAGCCGAAATAATTGGCGATGCCTTTGGCTTTAATCAGTTCCAATTGCCGGATAGTTGTTGCCTGATCGCCCTGCCAGTCGCGAATAATCAGCTTAAAGCTGTTGCCCGACAACACGCCGCGCTTGAGTTTTCTGGCATGACGCACTGAATGCAGCACCTTCATGCTGTCCGATTCAAACTGCGTCCAGTCTGGATCTGCTTTGCCCGGCAACCAGACGCTGAACCATTGCGTCGTGACGGCGTAGCGGTCTTTTAAGCCCGCGTAACTGACATCGCGTTGCCTGACATTAGCGAATCTGGACAGTTGCCTTGCGACATATTCGGTATTTTCGCCTTTTTTTTCTATCTGCAAAAAAGCATGTTCGCCCGCGCCTGAAGGCTCGAAGGACAGGTTTTCCTTAACGATAAAATCTTCGGGTAAACTGCGGATTTTGCCGGAGCCGGACGGCCCGCCGTAAACGTAAGGCCAGACGGGGATTTCAATGTTTTGCATAAGCTTAGATAAATCGTTTCATCCACGAAAAACACAAAAAGCACGAAAATTTTCAAAATAGTTACCACCCTTTAGGTCATCACCCGAAGGGTGAACAGTAAGGTCAATGCACTGATTTATTTCGTGGCTTTCGTGGACAACTGCGGTTTTTAGAATTAGGGGAAATAGCTCGACTATTTTTCGATCAGGACGATCGCCTGTACCGCAATGCCTTCTTTACGCCCTTCAAAACCGAGTTTCTCGGTTGTGGTCGCCTTGACGTTGATGCAATCAACATCCACATGCAAATCATCGGCAACATTGCGGCACATCGCGTCGGTGTGCGGCGACATTTTCGGCGCCTGGGCAATGATGGTGATGTCTGCATTGACCAGCTTATAGCCTTTGTCCTGCACAATGCCATAGACATGGCGCAACAATACGCGGCTGTCGGCGCCTTTAAATTCGGGATCGGTATCGGGAAAATGCTTGCCGATGTCACCCAAGGCTGCTGCGCCCAATATCGCATCGCACAACGCATGTAAAACCACATCGCCGTCGGAATGCGCTTCCAGGCCTTGTTCGTAAGGTATTTTTACGCCGCCTAAAATAACCTCGCCGCCTTCTTTGAAGCGGTGTACATCGTAACCTTGACCTACTCTAATCATTGTTGCTCCATATAAAATTGCGCCAACGCCAGGTCTTCCGGGCGAGTGATTTTGATGTTGTCGGGGCGACCCTCGACGATTTTCGGCTGCATGCCTTGTAATTCCAGAGCACTGGCATCGTCGGTAATGGCAGGGTTGCCTTGAGCCTGTTCCAATGCGGATTTTAACATGCCGTAACGGAACATCTGCGGCGTCAATGCCCGCCAGATGTGGCTTCTGTCCAGCGTTCCGGTAATGCAGTTACCTTGCACCTGTTTTAAGGTGTCGGGGGATGCCAAAGCCAGAATGCCGCCCACATCGTCGTTAACCAGGGAGTCGATCAGGTGGTGAATGTCGCTCGCGGTAATGCAGGGTCTGGCCGCATCATGCACCAATACCCAGTCATCATCGGATGCTTGTTCACGAATAGTCTTTAACCCGGACAGCACGGAATCCGCCCGCTCTTTGCCGCCTGGAGCGGTGATGATTTTTTGATGTTGCGATACGGCCAGATCAGGCCAGTAAGGATCTTCCTCGGAAATCGCAACGGCAATCCCGGCAAAAACATCGGCCTGCAACAAGCGCAGCAGGGTATGTTCTATGACCGTTTTTCCGGCAAGTTCCAGATATTGTTTAGGCCGGTCGGCCTGCATGCGTTTGCCGACACCGGCAGCGGGGACGATAGCCCAGAATTTTATTGAATGGGTCATGGATAAAAAAGGCGAAGGGCTAAAGGCGAAAGACGAAAGGCTGGTGCTTTTTTCGCCCTTAGCCTTTCGTCTTTCGCCTTATTCAAGCACATGAAAAAACGTTTCATCTTCCTTAATCATCCCTAATTCGTCCCTGGCCCGCTCCTCAATCGCTTCCTGCCCTTTCCGCAAATCCAGCACTTCAGCATAAAGCGCTTCATTACGCTCTCTTTTTTCCTCTGCCTGTTTTTTCAGGTCATCAAGGCGCTGTTGATAGGCGTCGATCTGCGCAACACTGCCGTCACCAATCCATATCCGGTATTGAAAATGGATAATTAACAGGATGATGATTGCAATGATGATTTTCATGATTGAGGCTAATGGCTAAAGGCAAAGGACGAAGGGTTCATATTTTTTCGCCCTTTGCCCTTAGCCTTTCGTCTGCTTTTTACAACATTTTAAACGCGCTACGACCTGCGTAAACCGCTAAGTCACCTAATTCTTCTTCAATTTTCATCAGGCGGTTGTATTTAGCGACGCGGTCAGAACGGCTTAAAGAACCGGTTTTGATTTGTCCTGTGCCTGTGGCAACCGCTAAATCGGCAATCGTAGTATCTTCGGTTTCGCCTGAACGATGCGACACAACAGCAGTATAACCTGCCGCGTGAGCAGTATTAATTGCTTCCAAAGTTTCAGTCAAAGTACCGATTTGGTTTACTTTAATCAGGATTGAGTTAGCAATGCCTTTCTCGATGCCTTCTTTTAAAGTAGCTGGATTAGTCACGAATAAGTCATCGCCGACCAATTGGATTTTGTTGCCCAATTTTTCGGTTTGATCTTTCCAGCCGGTCCAGTCGTTTTGATCCAGTCCGTCTTCGATAGAAATAATCGGGTATTTATTGACCCATTCAACGAAGAAATCATTCATCTCAACAGAATTGAAGCTTCTGCCTTCTGCCGATAATTCATAACGGCCGTCTTTATAGTATTCTGAGCTGGCTGCGTCCATACCTAAGAAAATATCGACACCGGCTTTGTAACCCGCTTTTTCAATCGCTTCCAGAATGACTTCGATAGCTTCTTCATTAGAAGACAAGTTCGGCGCAAAACCGCCTTCGTCACCTACAGTCGTCGCCAAGCCACGACCTTTTAAAACTTTGCTCAGGTTATGGAAAACTTCAGCGCCGTAACGAATCGCTTCACGGAAAGTCGGTGCACCGACAGGCAGAATCATGAATTCTTGCAGGTCAACACTATTGTCGGCATGTGAGCCGCCGTTGATGATGTTCATCATCGGCACCGGCATAACGAATTTACCGCTAGTATTCAGGTGACGATATAAAGGCACGCCCGCATCTTTAGCTGCTGCATGAGCCACTGCCATCGATACGGCTAAAATGGCATTAGCGCCTAAACGACCTTTGTTTTCAGTGCCGTCCAGAGCGATCATTTTTTTGTCGATAGCTGTCTGGTCATCGGAATCCATACCGACAATCGCAGCGCGGATTTCGGTATTAACATTGTTAACAGCGGTTAAGACGCCCTTACCTAAATAGCGGCCTTTATCGTTGTCGCGCAACTCTATCGCTTCGCGCTCGCCTGTTGATGCGCCGGAAGGTACCATCGCGCTGCCGATCACGCCGGATGCCAAAACCACATCCGCTTCCAGAGTCGGGTTGCCGCGTGAATCTAAAATTTCTCTTGCTTTAATATCAACTATTCGGGTCATGTTGTTTTCTTTATCTATAAGGTTAAAAATAAAAGCACGAGGCTTTGGTTTAAATTACTGCACATCTTTAAATAGCGTCGGAAAATCAATCGCTAAGTCTGGAAATAAATAAGGGACTGCTACATCGTCACCCGCATAATTATTATGCAGATGATACTGTCCCGTTTCGTCATTTAATACAAATTGCTGTATGACTTCTTCGTAAGGATAAATTAACCAATATTCAGTTACGCCGCTTTCGGCATAAAGCGCATGCTTAATTTTGACTTCTTTTTTCGAATTGCCTTTGGACAATATTTCAATGATCCAATCGGGCGCACCGTTACAACCTTGCTCGTCCAACTTTTCTTTATCGCAAATTACGCAAATATCGGGCTGTACGACGGTGGTGATGTCTTTATTCGCTAATAATGATTTACTACAGTCATATAAGCGCACATCAAACGGTGCTGAAAAAGCGCTACCGTTTTTGCGCTCAAAATAGTTAAATAATACGCCGCCGAGTTGCCATGAAATGCGTTGATGCTTAACATTCGGCGCAGGAGACATTAACAGGATTTTGCCTTTAATCAATTCCACAGCCTCGGTTAACCGC
>DATBQC010000812.1:0-5547 GCA_036561065.1 Methylobacter sp.
TGAAGTGCAAGATGAGATATTAGTGGCGGCCTTGAAACTGTTCGCAGAAAAAGGTTATTTCAATACATCGTTAATCGACATTAAAGAGGCGGCCGGGGTAAAAGACACCGGCACAATCTATCAGCACTTCAAAACCAAACAAATGATTGCGGCGCAGTTGTATGTCGATATTTTCGACAGCTTAAGCGTCTCCATTGACGACATAAGACGTACCAACGAAAAACCATCCGAGCAGTTACGGGGTATCGTCGATTTATTGTTCAAGTTGACCGATGAAGCGCCCGATGTGCTGAGGTTTTTATTGATTTTGAACGTCAAAGAGTTTTTGCCGGAAGCAAAGCCGCTGCATGAATCTGCACCCTTTAAAAAAATCATCAATATTATTGAAGCTGGTATCAAGACGGGCGAAATTCGCAATATCAGTCCGCAGCTAGGCTATGCCGAGTTTTTCGGCATTATTGACAATACTCTGCGACTGGCGCTGACCGGCTTCTTTGACAAAAAAGCCGATTTTTATCAATCGCAAGCTTGGCTTGCGGCGTGGAACACTATTGCCAAAAAGTGATGTGAGCAGATGTGTCACCTTTAAGACATGAAGTTTTTGTAACTGCTCACACTTGGCGACGCTCCGTTCACCTGCCTTCGGGAATCACTTTATGCAATCGTGTCGTAAGATGTGTTGTTTAAATTTCAAAGCCGGCTTTGAACTCCGATGCAGGCGGCTATTGGAATCCAAAGTTTGCTTTTTGGTCGCATCTTTTTTGGCCTAGAGGAAAAATCATGGGTGACGTAGTTCAGTTTAAACGACCCAAGCTATCGGAACTGCATAAGGGCAATACCTTATGCCGTAGCGGCTTTCATAAATGGGAAGTTTCAAAGGAAAAGCAGTTTGATGTGAAACAGGGGAAACTGATCACCGTCTATCAGTGTAAACGGTGTGGGAAAACAAAATCTAAAGCGCTTTAGCCGCGATTGTCGTTGCTAAAGCGCTAAGTCATTATCTTGGCAGTTCCGATGATCCCATCAGGAACTCATCAACCGCTCTGGCAGCTTGCCTGCCTTCACGTATCGCCCATACCACCAGCGATTGCCCGCGGCGGCCGTCACCTGCTGCGAACACTTTATCTACTGAAGTTTGATACTGTTTGTCATTGGCTTTGATGTTGTTGCGTTCCAGTTCAACGCCCAGCTCTTTTAACAAGCCTTCGTGTACCGGGTGAACAAAACCCATTGCTAAAAATACGATATCCGCTTCCAGCGTGAATGCGCTGTCCAGCTTCTCACTCATTTTCCACTGGCCGCCTTCTTGCTTCCACTCCACTTCGACCGCGTTCAGATGGGTGATTTTGCCGTCTTTGCCGGTAACGTTTTGAGTGTTAACGCTAAAATAACGTTTTTTGATGCCTTCATCATGCGAAGACGTGGTGCGCAACTTGTTGGGCCACAGCGGCCAAGTTAATGCTTTGTTTTCTTTTTCTGGTGGTTGCGGCAAAATTTCGATCTGCGTCACGGAAGCCGCGCCTTGGCGAATCGATGTGCCTATGCAATCGGAACCGGTATCGCCGCCGCCAATCACTACAACATGTTTGTCGGTTGCGGTTATCGCAACATCTTCGGCTATAGTGTCGCCTGCGTTGCGCTTGTTCTGCTGACGCAAAAAATCCATTGCATAATAAACGCCTTGATATTCATTGCGTCCGGGGACTTCCAGGTCGCGGGGCTTTTCAGAGCCTACCGCTAAAACTACCGCATCGTACTCGGCGAGTATTTTTTGTGCGGGAATGTCGGTACCGATATGGCTGTTGGGTCTGAATCTGACGCCTTCCGCCTGCATTTGTGCAATGCGTCGGTCGATGTGCGATTTTTCCATCTTGAAATCGGGGATGCCGTAACGCAATAAGCCGCCGATACGGTCATTCTTTTCATAGACCACGACTTCATGTCCGGCACGTGCCAATTGCTGGGCGCAGGCCAATCCAGAAGGTCCTGAGCCTATCACAGCAACGCGTTTGCCGGTGCGAAGTTCCGGAATTTGCGGTTTTACCCAGCCCATTTCCCAGCCTTTATCGATAATCGCGCATTCTATCGATTTAATGGTCACGGGCTGATCTTGCAAATTGAGTGTACAAGCCGCCTCGCAGGGCGCAGGACAGATGCGTCCGGTAAATTCAGGGAAATTGTTGGTGCTGTGTAAAATTTCCAGTGCCTGTCGCCAATCACCTCGATATACCCCGTCATTCCAGTCCGGGATAATATTGTTGACAGGACAGCCGTTATGGCAAAAAGGGATACCGCAATCCATGCATCTTGAACCTTGCTCAGCCACTTCGGCGTCGCTGGGAGATAGCGTGAATTCGCGATAATGCTGGATACGATCGCCTGGCGACGCATAATGCCGTTCAGTGCGCGGTAGTTCCATAAACCCGGTTGGTTTACCCATTTTTAATACCTTCTACTTAAATAGTGTGTTCGCATATCATTGTCGATTTGTTAAATCTCCTCTCCTTAGCCCTCTCCAGCAGGAGAGGGAGCAGAGGTGTCGCAATGATTATGCGGTCGCGGATGCTTGTTCTGCCTGGATTTGTTTGAGTGCTTCGCGGTAATCGACCGGCATGACTTTAACAAAACGCGGCAAATAATCCTGCCAGTTATCCAAAATATGCTGCGCTCTGGCACTGTTGGTATAACGCTTATGGTTTTCAATCAAATGCTTCAAACGTTGCGCGTCATGACGGTTCATATCGGACATGATGTGCACGCGTCCGTGTGTTTCCATGTCGCCGCCCTGGTGTGCGATAGCTTCCAGTGTATCGTCTTCCTCTGGAATGGGTTCGAGTTCGACCATCGCCATGTTGCAACGCTTTTCGAAATCGCCTTCTTCATCCAGAACATAAGCAACGCCACCTGACATGCCTGCCGCAAAATTGCGACCGGTTTGTCCGAGTACCACCACGACACCGCCGGTCATGTATTCGCAACCATGATCGCCCACGCCTTCGATGACCGCAAGAGCACCGGAGTTCCGCACTGCAAAACGCTCACCCGCAACGCCGCTGAAATAGCATTCGCCGCTGATAGCACCGTACAACACGGTGTTACCGACGATAATGTTCTCGGCCGGAGTAATAGGGCAGTCTTTAGGCTGGTAGATGGCGATACGTCCGCCGCTCATGCCTTTGCCGACGTAATCGTTGCCTTCGCCTTCAAGCTCGATGCTGATGCCTTGCGCCAAAAACGCGCCGAAACTTTGTCCTGCTGTGCCTTTGACATGAATCGCAATGGTGTCGTCAGGCAAGCCTTTATGCCCGTAACGTTTAGCCACTTCACCGGACAGCATCGCACCAAAGGTGCGGTTAATGTTGCGGATGGGCGTATTAATGACCACCGCTTGGCCGTTTTGCAATGCAGGTTGAGCCGCTGCAATTAAGGTATGATCCAGTGCCTGATCCAATCCGTGATCTTGGCGTTCGGTGTTATAGACAGCGGTCGCACTGTCAATTTCGGGTTTATAGAAAACCCGGCTGAAATCCAAGCCTTCAGTTTTCCAATGGTTCAATGAACGCTGCATGTCCAGCATGTCCGAACGGCCGATCATTTCATTGATGGTGCGGAAACCCAATTTAGCCATCCACTGACGCACATCTTCCGCGACCATGAAGAAATAATTGACCACATGCTCGGGTTGCCCGGTAAAACGTTTGCGCAGTTCAGGGTCTTGTGTGGCGACGCCGACCGGGCAGGTGTTCAAATGGCATTTGCGCATCATTAAGCAACCTGACACGATCAACGGCGCTGTAGCGAAACCGAATTCGTCCGCGCCTAATAATGCGCCAATGACGACATCGCGTCCTGTACGCAGACCGCCGTCGACTTGTACGGCAATGCGTCCACGCAGCTTATTCAACACCAACGTTTGGTGGGTTTCGGCAAGGCCGATTTCCCATGGCAAACCGGCGTGTTTGATCGAGGTCATCGGGCTTGCGCCGGTGCCGCCGTCATAGCCGGAAATGGTCACATGATCGGCATGAGCTTTGGAAACGCCCGCCGCAACGGTACCTACACCGACTTCCGATACCAGCTTGACGCTGATTCGCGCTTCGGGATTGACGTTTTTCAAGTCATGGATCAGCTGCGCCAAATCTTCAATCGAATAAATGTCATGATGCGGTGGCGGTGAAATCAAACCCACGCCTCGCGTTGAATGACGTACTCTGGCGATGACCGCATCGACCTTATGGCCGGGCAGTTGTCCGCCTTCGCCGGGTTTTGCGCCCTGGCTGATCTTGATCTGAATGTCGTCCGCATTGACCAGATATTCGGTGGTCACCCCAAAACGGCCGGATGCGACCTGTTTAATCGCCGAACGCATCGAATCGCCGTTGGGCAGAGGTTTGAAACGCTCAGGAAGCTCTCCGCCTTCGCCGGTATTGGATTTGCCGCCGATGCGGTTCATCGCGATAGCCAGATTGGTATGCGCTTCGTAGGAGATCGAACCGAACGACATCGCGCCGGTTGCAAAACGCTTGACGATATCCGCTGCAGATTCCACTTCGTCCAACGGTACTGGCGTAGCAGCTTCCTTGAACGACATTAAGCCGCGCAAGGTCAGCAAGGCTTCGTTCTGCTCATCAATCAGGCGGCAGAATTCGGCATATTTTTCATAGCTGTTGCTGCGTGTTGCGTGTTGCAAGGTGCTGATGGTTGCAGGCGTCCAAGTATGCGCTTCGCCGCGTTGACGGTAAGCGTATTCCCCGCCGATATCCAGCGCGTCACGGTATAGCGGCGCATTGCTGAAAGCAATCCGGTGACGGCGAGTGGTTTCTTCGCTGATCTCAGCCAAGCCGGCGCCTTCTACGGTGCTGGTTGTGCCGGTGAAGTAACGATCTAGGAAGGGTTCAGACAAGCCGATCGCATTAAAAATTTGCGCACCGCAATAGGATTGATAAGTCGAAATGCCCATTTTGGACATGACTTTAAGCAGGCCTTTGGAGATTGCTTTGATGTAACGTTTGTGCGCTTCATATTCGCTGAGGTCGGCGATATCCTGACATAGCCCGGAAATCGTGTCGAACGCCAGATATGGATTAACTGCTTCTGCGCCGTAGGCTGCCAACAACGCAAAATGATGAACTTCGCGTGCTTCGCCGGTTTCGAGGACCAAGCCAACTTTAGTACGCAGGCCTTCGCGGGTCAGGTAGTGATGCACGGCGGAAGTCGCGAGTAGGGCAGGGATAGCGATATGGGCAATATCCAAGTCACGATCGGACAGTGCCAGGATATTGTTGCCTTCTTCAACGGCCTGTTTTGCTGCGAGACACAGTTTGTCGAGTGCCGCTTCCATGCCGCCGGCTCCCAAATCGGAAGGGTAGCAAAGCGTCAGGGTTTTGGTCTTGAATACACCACCGGTGCGTGTTTCGATACGGCGAATTTTTTCCAAATCCTGGTTGGTCAAAATGGGCTGCTCGACTTCCAGACGCATGTGAGTGCCGCCTTCGTCCAGGCCCAATAAATTGGGGCGCGGGCCGATCAGCGAAACCAGCGACATGA
>DATBQC010000813.1:0-6026 GCA_036561065.1 Methylobacter sp.
CGCATCAACCTCTCAGCCCACCCGGCTTCTGGCCGAAGCAAGGGTATATTCAAAGTTGCCCATGCGCCTAGCTCAGAAATTCGATTTAAAATCGTGGGCACCCAAAAGAGAGCCGTCATCATTATCGTCAATACCAGCCAATACAGTTCCGTTGTTATTTCATTGTTCATTTAGCGCCTCATTGAATTTTAAAAAAATCAGTTGGAACATGTAGAATCCGCTCCTGTAAACGTTCAAAGCCAGCTTTGAACTCCGATCGTGCGTTTTACTGGAGTCCAAAGCTGGCTTTGGACAGCAAGAATCGTAAAAAAGCCGAACGTTAAAATGGCCTGTTAATCGCCTCGTACTTCTTGCTGATACAAGTGCAGCAGCTCTGGGTCGTCAATGGAGCCGTGATGATGCACTTGTTTCCATCCGGTCTCCGGGCCGAACCACTGAATCACACGGCTGGTGCGGATAGAAAGGGGCAGCGTCTGGTTGTTCTTAGTGAATTCGCCCGATTCGCGACCGGCGAAAACAACCATGTTTTCGGTTTGGAACTCAACGATGTCGCTGAGCTCGACCCATACTGAAGCGGCTCCGGTAAAAACTTGTTCATACAAAGCAGCAATGGCCTCATAGCCCCGCAAGATGCCGCCAAGCGGGTTATTCAACTGGATCAGTTCATGATTGGCCCACACTGCGCTGAACACCTCCATGTTTCGATGGTTAAAGGCGAAGTAAAAGGATTCCATCAACATCCTCGCACCCTCGATCGATTCCGGGTTCACGAATCCCATCAATCTTATTGGCAGAATCGCGGCCATAACATCTTTGTGAATGACTGATCATGCGTTCACCTTCTGATTCAGGACATGGCGATCCCGAACCAATTTCCAGATCGATACGAGGTGAAACCACAGCCAAAGCGGCGCGGGAAGGAATACCGCATACATCATGGTGTGGTATGGCGTAATGGTCGGCAGCAGAATCAGCGATAGCGTACTGGCGACTATCAAAATATCGGCCAAGCCAAAAATGTTGGCAAACCATGCCCGGCGTATCCCGTCCGCCCCTCTGGCTAAAGCGGATGCGGCGATAAGCCCCAAAAATCCGGCCGCGATATGCGTCCAGCCATCCAGAATGCCGAATATTTTAGGCAGGCTGCCAAGGCTCGCCATCATTAAAAAGTTGGCGCCGAAAAATACCCGTATACCCTGCATCAGCATCAATTGCTGTTGGTCGAGAGCCAACAGCCGCTCTCGGATTTGGGGAACCAGAAGCAGCATGGCTCCAACCGCGCCCACCGCCGCAAAGATAAGCGCAAGAAATGCAATGCCGGATATGTCAGCGGGAAAAATGCTTTTTGTAGACAGTCCGACATGCAATAAAGCAAGCCATGCCAGCATCCCGATTCCAATATCCACCGGCAACTTGCCATTTCCCTTGCCCAGAGAAATAACCCAAAGCGTGTAGATAATCATCGCCAGATCAAGACCTATAGCGAACCAAACAGACGTAATTTCAGACATGTTGAATAACTCCTCATTTAGATGTAATGTGGAGCACAGTATAGTAACGCGACAAGGTAGTAACAATGCTAAAATCGACTGAAAATAATGCCGAAACGACTGATAATAATATCCATTATGATGCATTGAGTGATGTCTTGAACTCTTTGCGAGTTAGCGGAAGCATTCTCCTTAACGAAGATTATGCGCCACCGTGGGCTATCGCGATTCCCAACGCCGACAAATTGCGGACAGCTCTGAAAGCTCCAAACGGCACCCATGTAATCGCTTTTCACTTTGTCAAACGCGGATACATCGAAATTGCACCCGAAAATGGCGAGCCGTCAATCATCGAAGCCGGAGAAATGGCAATCTGCTTTGGCGGCGCAGCTCATCGGATTTCGCAAGGCTCAGGCGGAAAAACAATAGCGGCTGAAGACTTGCTTACCGGAAGCAAGAATCCGTTTCAGCCGGAAGCGGGGCATCAGGTACGTAGCTCCTCGCTGATGTGCGGCGTTTTTATGATGCATAACGTAAAGCTAAACCCGCTTTTTGCCTCGCTTCCGCCGTTGTTTCATGCCTCAGCGCTACGCTCAGGAAGCCTGCACAATTTGCCGGAAGTTCTTAACTGGATGACTCAGGAAACCGGACAAATGCAGCTGGGCAGCACTTATGTGATTGACCGCCTTTTGGAATTGCTGTGTATTGAGATTCTGCGCTCCCATATGGAAAGCGCAGCATCCACAAAATCAGGATGGCTGGCCGGGGTTAAAGATCCGGTGGTGGGTAAAGCAATCGCCATGATCCATTCCCGGCCCGGCGAAAGTTGGTCGGTAAAGCGTCTCGCCCAAGGTGTCGCAATGTCGCCATCAAGATTTGCAGCGCGTTTTTCTGCTGCATTGGGGGACAGCCCGATGGCCTATGTGACGAAATGGCGAATGAATGTTGCAGGGCGGCTTTTGGATGAAACGCGACAAGGCATTGGAGAGATCGCCGCCGACGTGGGTTACGAAAATGTGGCCGCGTTCGCAAGAGGGTTTAAACGGCATTTGGGAGTTCCGCCCGGTGCATGGCGTACTCGCCGGCATTAATAGTAGTTACGAGCTGTAGGATATTTATCTTGGATCGACAGCGTTTTATTGCAAAATATCAACCTGGTTTGACAGGCTCACTACAAACGGAATCAATAACTTACCGTTCGTTCTGAGCCTGTCGAAGGATTTAATCAGCGCCTTCCAAATCCTTAACCCTTCAAAAACCGCAACGTCTCATGTTCAACATCAACTTTGATCGTGTCCCCGGCGACAAAGTCTCCGGCCAATATCTTCTGAGCCAGCGGGTTTTCAAGCTGTTGTTGAATAGCCCGTTTCATCGGTCTTGCACCGTAAACAGGATCGAAGCCCGCCTCGCCTAACAAATCCAGCGCCTGTTCTGAAATTTCAAAACCGATTTCGCGATCCAGCAAACGTTTGCGCAAGTATTCGATTTGAATGCCGGAAATAGCGCGAATCTGTCCGCGACCCAAGGAATGGAACACCACCGCCTCATCGATCCGGTTGATGAATTCGGGGCGGAACTTGGTGCTGACAATTTCCATGACCGACGTTTTCATCACCGAATAAAGCGCTTCGCCCGACAGCGATTGAATAATGTCCGAGCCTAGGTTGGAGGTCATCACGATGATGGTGTTCCTGAAATCGACCGTCCGGCCCTGTCCGTCGGTCAAGCGGCCGTCATCCAGCACCTGCAACAGGATGTTGAACACATCGGGATGGGCTTTTTCGATTTCGTCCAGCAAGATGACCGAATACGGTTTGCGTCTGACCAGTTCGGTCAGATAGCCGCCTTCTTCATAGCCGACATAGCCCGGAGGCGCACCGATCAGTCGCGCCACCGAATGCTTTTCCATAAACTCGGACATATCGATGCGCACCATCGCATCGGGCGTGTCGAACATGAACTCGGCCAGCGCCTTGCACAGCTCGGTTTTGCCGACGCCGGTCGGCCCCAAAAACAGGAACGAACCATTAGGACGGTTCGGGTCGGATAACCCGGCCCTGGAACGGCGGATCGCATTGCTGACTGCTTTCAACGCTTCCTCCTGGCCGATCACCCGCTTGCTGAGTTGCTCTTCCATGTGCAGCAGCTTGTCGCGCTCGCCCTCCATCATTTTCGACACCGGAATGCCGGTCCATTTCGACACTACTTCGGCGATTTCTTCCTCGGTGACCTTGTTACGCAACAAGGTCATTTTCGGCGCTTCGGCCGGTACGTCGGCATGCAGCTGCTTTTCCAGTGCCGGAATAATGCCGTATTGCAACTCGGACATCTTCGCAAGATCATTGGCGCGGCTGGCCGCTTCCAATTCGGTTCTGGCTTGTTCCAGTTTTTCCTTGATCGATGCCGAGCCCTGTAACGAGGCTTTTTCCGCTTTCCAGATTTCTTCCAGATCGGAATATTCTTTTTCCAGATCGGCGATTTCTTCTTCCAGAATTTCCAGGCGTTTTTTAGACGCCGCATCGGATTCTTTTTTCAGCGCGACCTGCTCGATTTTTAACTGAATCAGCCGCCGGTACAATTTGTCCATTTCTTCCGGCTTGGAATCGATTTCCATACGGATACGGCTGGCCGCTTCGTCGATCAAGTCGATAGCCTTGTCAGGCAACTGCCGGTCGGCAATATAACGATAGGACAAATTCGCCGCCGCGATGATGGCCGGATCGGTAATATCGACGCCGTGATGCACCTCGTACTTTTCTTTCAGGCCGCGCAAAATCGCCACCGTATCTTCGACCGACGGCTCATCGACCAGTACCTTTTGGAAGCGCCTTTCCAGAGCCGCATCTTTTTCAACATACTTGCGGTATTCGTCCAGCGTCGTTGCGCCCACGCAATGCAGTTCGCCGCGCGCCAGAGCCGGTTTCAGCATATTGCCCGCATCCATTGCGCCTTCGGCCTTGCCCGCGCCGACCATGGTGTGCAGCTCGTCGATAAACAAAATCACCTGACCTTCCTGTTTGGCAAGATCGTTTAACACCGCTTTCAGGCGCTCCTCGAACTCGCCGCGAAACTTGGCGCCGGCAATCAATGCCGCCATATCCAAAGCCAATACCCGCTTGCCTTTGATGCCTTCCGGCACTTCGCCGTTGACGATACGTTGCGCCAGACCTTCAACAATCGCGGTCTTGCCGACGCCCGGCTCGCCGATCAGTACCGGATTGTTTTTGGTGCGGCGCTGTAAGACCTGGATCGTCCGGCGTATCTCGTCATCCCGCCCGATCACAGGATCAAGCTTGCCAAGTTCTGCGCGTTCGGTCAGGTCAATGGTGTATTTTTTCAAGGCCTGGCGCTGTTCTTCGGCATTGGGATCATCCACCGGCTGTCCACCGCGCATCGCGTCGATAGCTTTTTCCACCGCCTGCTTGGTGACCCCGGCTTTTTTGAGCAAGTCCTGAAGCACACCTTTTTCATCAAAAGCCGCCAACAAGAACAGCTCGCTGGAGATGAATTTGTCGTTGCGTTTTTGCGCCAGCTTGTCGGTTAAATTCAGCAGACGTGATAGTTCATTGGAAATCTGCACATCGCCGCCGGAGCCGCTAACCGTTGCAATACGCTCCAGTTCTCTAACCAGCTCGGTACGCAGCAACTGCGTGTTGGTACCCATCTGGGCCAGCAACGGCCGGATGCTGCCGCCCTGCTGATCCAGCAAGGCCAGCATCAAATGGGTCGCCTCAATGAACTGATGGTCTTTGCCCAAGGCCATACTCTGAGCATCTGCCAAAGCCGATTGAAACATGCTGGTTAATTTGTCCATACGCATAATAGTTGCCTCATATTAAGAATTTTTTAAGTTACTGCTAACATGGGGGATAGTCAGACTGTTTTCAAGCGGGCTTGGGCAACACAAATAACAAACCGGAAAGCTCACTGCTCTACCGCTTTTTTGCACAGATTTCGGGTAAATTGACGTTCACCGGCATAAAGGTCATACTTTAAAAAAGCAATTTAATACGGGTGTCGATATGAAAGCGACTGCAAAAGATCTTGGAATTCATTCAAAAGGTCTACTTGACGCTGTAAGCAAGGGTGAAGATGTCGTCATTACTTTCAGGGGTAAGGCTTGCGCTCGGCTTGTGCCTTATGAACAAACCGATAAGTCGGCTGATATTAACAAGAATGATTTGTTCGGGATATGGGCGGATCGTACCGATATTGAATCTGTAGAAGAGTATATGCAGAGCCTGAGAAAGGGTAGCTCCCTTTTAGGCTACTCGAAAATCACTTTTATTTAACGCAGGGGACATCATGATTTTCCATATAACACTCGAACCGGCTGAAGATGGTTGGATAGTTGCCGAATGCCCTGCACTGCCAGGGTGCGTTTCACAAGGCAAAGATCAAGAAGAAGCGTTGGTTAATATTAGAGAAGCGATTACCGCTTGGCTGTGGGCCGAGGATCAAAAAGCGATTTCCGCTCTGCAACAAAACGGCACTCAAAAACTGGCACAGATTATGGTAACCGTTTAGTTCATGGGC
>DATBQC010000814.1:0-1540 GCA_036561065.1 Methylobacter sp.
CGCAGATTCATAGATTCGGGGCGCCAGAAGAATTAGTCAAAGTAACTCCCTTAAGGCGAGCTTTCGGGCAATTTCGCCATTTTTGGCAATATATTTTCACGCTCGCCGCGTCAATTTATACTTCTTGGGCCACGTTGTACAGAGGTGGGCAAACAACGGCGTTTTGATCCGCTTTTTGTCTGGTTCAATCTTCGCGCGTATCTTCTCGGTTCATTATCGTTTCCGTTCGATTTTAGAACATCCTTGCGCAGCGAATACTTTTGGAATTCGTCTAAATTTGTTGAACATCCACAAGGGCGTACGCCGCCCCCTTCAACTCCACAACATTCCCCTCAGGATCGTTGACGTAAATCGACGGCCCCTCACCCTCAGCCCCGTAGCGCGATTCTACCTTCCCCGCATCCACGCCATGCGCCGCCAGATGCGCGCGAATTCCCTCCGCATCAAACGGCTCAACCCGAAAACAATGGTGATCGACATTGCGCCCTTCGACTCCCGGTGCGGCGCCGCCGACCTTGTCCAGTTTCCCGTCCACCGGCACCAGGTCAACCAGCGAACTACCCGCTCGCAACTGAACCAGGCCAATTTCGTCCTGCCGCCGCTCTATCGTGCAGCCCAGCACCTGCGTGTAGAACGCAATCATGGCATCCAGGTTTATCACTCTCAAAACAATGTGGTCAATCTCGCGAATTTTGATCATGCTGGCGGATGGTAGTCGTTGAATAGTTTTCCAGTATAAGACCAATGGCGGCATGCCGCCGATTCGGCAATTTATGCACTCAATCTGGATCGCGTGGCACCCTGACCACCTGGCTGGCTGATGTTCCTCCAGCTTCATTTATGCAGGTTCGACGATAAATAAAACACCTGTAATTTTTGACAGGTTGTTTGCCGCTTGTTCCGAAAATATAGTCTCCCCGCGAGCTGTCTGGCGTCGTCACAGCCGCTTTCAAATTGCGGCCGCGCAAACGCATTCGATTCAGTAGCATCCAGAACGATGATTTGCGGAACCGATTGCTTCCCTATTTTTTAGTCGAATTTTTGTCACATTTACGGAGGCATCCATGAAGGTCAGTTTCAATCTCCTTGCACCGCAGATCAATAGCACGCTTTCCAAATCGAACGTGTTTGTCACTTTTGCGGCCAGTGCTTCCGATATGGTCTTTGATCCCGCTGCAGTCAAGCCGGTGCCGATCAATTTTTCCAGCAACGACATTACAATCGACGGGGCTTTGTACGGCACATCGCGGGCCTACAGCCTGGAGGAAATCGAGAAGAAGGGCTTGACGCTCAATTCGGCAACGTCGCTGATCGGTTTTGTTTCTTACGGTAGTGCGGCCGGTATCGAGAAGCTTGCTTCGGGTTCGCAACCCAACTTTCTTGATACTGCGATGACAACGCGTTATTCCATCTTTGAGATTTCATACGATGGCACGACCGGCGGTGCGGATGTGACCAATATTTCGCAATTCGGCGGTTCGATTTCACTGTCATTCCTGTCAAAGGGAACCGTTCAGACCAATGTGGGTAACACCGTCGA
>DATBQC010000815.1:0-2277 GCA_036561065.1 Methylobacter sp.
TGGCACCTGGTGCCTTGGGCGCTTTGGGTTTCTCGGCGTACACCTCAGTCACGAATGAAGGCAGTGGGCCTCGTACTGGCGGTGGCACATCGTAGCTATCGAAGCCCAGTGCGCGCGCTCTAGCTCCAGTTGGTGGCGAAAGCAGCGGATTGCCGCCCTTTGGCAGTGGTGATGTCATATGCATTGTGTCCTTATGTGTACGGGTGCCCCTCGATTGCTGGGCGGAATGTTTTAAGTGAATGATTGTTGATAGCTAATGATTGATGATAGTTGTAATAATTGGAGATGCGCAAGGCCAAAGTGAACTTGGCGTGGCGAGAGGCCAATGAAGGCCTGGGGTCCCCCCGGGGTGCCTAGGGTCCTCCGGCTGCATGGGAATCTGAAGTTTTCTGTGGAAGTGACTTCAAAATAACCGGAGTAAAGCCCGAAGCGTTGTTAGGCTGGCGCGTGGCTTTATTTTCTCGTGGAGTTTCGTTAGGCCCCACCGCGAAATCCCAAGAAACCCCCGGGGGGTCACTTGAGAACACCCGTATACGGTTTGAGATCGAGGGTACCGGTACCTCCCGGGGGCCGGGACCACCCCAGCCGACTTAGCGCAATCCCTGCGAGAGGCGCGAGCTATGCGGATCATATGAACAGTGCTAATAGTTATCAGCGTACATGAGCAGGCTTAGGTCCTCCATGAAACCCAAACTCAATAAATCTATGCTAGCTGCCGCAGTGTTCGCGCCCCTCGTTCTAGTCGTAGCCGCGTCGACCCCTGTGGCCGCTGCCAAATCTTGCGACGATAATCCATTTGGAAATCCGAAAGATGGTTTGCGCTTGCTTGACGAAGTGGAGGCATTTGTCCCCTTCGCTCCACAGAAGAAGCGGCTTATTTAGAGAAGGAATATGGAGCAGCTTTCAAAGTTCGTTCACGTCAACGGTTTGAAGAGCTATCACATAGACCATATTATTATGCTTGGAAGCTGCACATAGATTTTGGTAATGCGCGTGAACGCTGGAAAGAGATCAACGACCTGCCAGAAGATGTTGGTGTAAAAACGAGAATAGAAATAGCGTCGCGCGTGCCTTTTGACATGTCAAATGCTAGATCAGCATGGGATGACTATGTATGGAACGACCACCAACATACGCTTACCGATGAGCAAGTTGGACGCGGTTCGAGCGACGTGACAACACTAACTGGTTTGCCAGGCTTTTACATATCGTGCTTGGCGGGTTTGATTGATGAGAAAAAATAAGAAGGCGCGATGAGTATGCGCAAAGCCAAGCGTGACATCGTGAGTGTCTTGGTGAACGCCGATTTTCCATCTCCTTCCGTAAGGCAGCGGTATATTTTTTGAAATCCAGGTAGCCTTTTATGAAGTGCCCGCATTGTAGCATCCATTTTTCCAACGCCTGGCACAGTTCCTCTTTTCTCAGGGACGGCGGTGGTCTTTTTTCTTCCGGGGGTATTTGGGTATATCGGTCTGCTCGCTGTCCCGAGTGCAGGGATGTCATCATCGAAATCGGACAAAAAACCGAAAACCAAAAAGATTTCGTGGTTGCGTGGCGGCAGGTTTATCCAATCGGTGCAAATCGTGGCCCTGTCCCACCGGAGGTGCCTCCAGACATCGCTCAGGATTACATAGAGGCGTGCAACGTACTGCCCATTAGCGCAAAGGCTTCCGCCGCGCTCTCCCGACGTTGCCTCCAGAACATGCTCCATGCGCACGGCTACAAAGCAAAAGACCTCGCAAAGGAAATCGACCTTTTACTCAACGAGACCGACCCAAAGAAGGGACTTCCCTACAAGTTGCGCGAAACCGTTGATGCGATACGAAACTTCGGCAATTTCTCGGCCCATCCAATCGACGACAAGACAACTCTTCAAGTTATCGACGTTGAACCTCACGAGGCCGAATGGTGCCTTGAGACAGTCGAAGAACTCTTCGAGCACTTCTACGTGGGGCCTGCGGCGGCAAGGGCCAAGAAGGCTGCGCTAGATGCGAAGTTGAAGGCTGGCGGCAAGCCACCGTCCAAATAGTTGAGTAATACGCTAAGTAGCAAAAAATCGCTCAGCGTCACGGCTGAGTACATACTCAGTGAAGCCAGCAACATGTGGCTCAGCAACAAGGTTTATACCTGAATGTTTAAGACGATCCACGACAAGTCCGGCCTCAACCTCGGTACCAGCCACAACTTGTACACGAATAATATCAGTTAAATTATCTTTGAGAAGTTTAAGAAAGTGCCTCTCTTGCGCGGCCCAGCCCACAGTGAGTATCTTGGTGA
>DATBQC010000816.1:0-2284 GCA_036561065.1 Methylobacter sp.
ACCGCTCCCCTTCCGTTTGGGTCGAGAGATGCAACGACCATCGCATTTTGGTGCATCATCCTCGGAAGCGCCGCCATTTTCAGCTCGACGAGCACTCTGGGCAAACCGCAGCGAGCGCTGCTCCTCGGAATTGGGTTTATCTTTGCTTGTTACGGCTTGGTCCTGCATGAGCAGCTTTCAGGCAGGCCATGGATTGGGAGCCCGCATCCGCTTTGGGCAGAGGCTTCACGATTGCTCGGTGTTCCTCTCGCTTCGTCCGTCTCAATCGCCAAACTCGAGCCGTTCTACAGTTTGGGTCCGCCACTGGCTGCGACTCTCGCTTTGACCCTCGGTCTCGTCGTCGGCTCCGGCCGCGTCCGCGCCCGGCAATTGCTGCTGATCGTTGGATGGTCTGGCGTAGCTTATGCGGTTTATGGAATTTTGAGCACATTGATTGAGCCGACCATGATCCTCTGGCGGGAGAAGCATGCTGGAATCGGCAGCGTTACGGGAACATTCATCAACAAGAACACGGCTGCCACCTACTTTGGATCCTGTGCAGCGATTTGGCTGCTTCTCTTATCGGAACGTATCCGCGAGCGATTACCCAAGGGCCCACGGCAGTGGAAGCATTTTTCACATGTCTTCATGACCTTGCACAAAAAAGAGGTCTTTGCCTTTTTGGCATTCCTCAGCTGCTTCATGGCTCTCTTGATGACAGGGTCACGCGCTGGGGTCATTGTCTCGATGGCGACCTTCGTTGCCGCTTTCATCCTATTTTTCCAAGACGACTTGCCAAAACGAAGTGGGTTGGCGTGGCTAATCGTCAGCGCCACTGGAGTGGCGCTTTTGTTGCTGCAAGTCTTAGGTGGACACGTCAATCAGAGGTTCGATACGCAATCCCTATCGGATGAAGGCCGTTTGGAGGGCTATCGCTCGACACTCCACATGATTTCGGATCATCCCTGGTTTGGCACGGGTCTTGGCAGTTTTACGTGGAGCTTTCCGAGTTACCGAAGTGCTGAGATTTCTCTCTTTGGGATCTGGAATCGCGCCCATAGCACGCCGCTCGAACTCACTGCCGAACTTGGTATCCCATTGGCCGTGCTCATTGGGCTTGCTTGGATCCTTGTTATGATATTGCTGGCTCGCGCTGCGCGGCACCGGCGCCGCGATCGCGTCATACCCTTGATAGCGCTTTCGGTTGCAGTCATTGGTTTGGTTCATTCAATGGTAGACTTCAGCTTGCAAGTCACGGGTTATGCGATTGTCGCATTCGCAGTCGTCGGCGTCGGGCTGGGACAGTCTTTTCGATCCTCGAAAGACAAAATTACGGGGACCTCATCCGAGGCTAAATGCGACGAAGTCATTGCGCAAAATCAATATCCACGCTGACAGTCATAGAAGGAACCGGCATTTTTAGCGATTTTTCGAAAGATAAGGGCGTTTGAACTTAGCGTTTCGTCGATACCGTGATCGGACCTGTACACCTCAGCTCGCGTTTGTTTTTGAGACCACCGTGCGGGCGGCTTGGATAAAGTAGAACATAACATAACGCAGAAATTTGCCATAGATACTTAAGACACAGCTTGTATTTGTCGCGATTTTCGGATACGCTTATCGTTAGCGATCATGTATCATTTGTCACTTGCGGCACCTCATTGGGAGGATCTTTCCATGTTGAAACGCTTGTTGCTGGGGTCCGCTTTAGGAACGGCGATCCTCGTCTTTTCTTCGGTCGGTAGTTTTGCTGACAGAACCACCCGCTTGGAAAACCA
This sequence comes from Methylobacter sp., assembly GCA_036561065.1. Taxonomy (GTDB): domain Bacteria; phylum Pseudomonadota; class Gammaproteobacteria; order Methylococcales; family Methylomonadaceae; genus Methylobacter_A. Next base: position 1,758 of record DATBQC010000816.1, read on the forward strand.
ATTGAATTTTAATCTGCACCTGCTTTCGAGCTTGGAATCCAGGCTGGCGTTGATTGAAGCAAATGGGGGACCCCGGTTTCTGGAGCGTTACCTACAGCGGGCGATTACCATCGAGGAAAGGCGGGTTGCGAAACTGGAGTGCAAGTTAGGCCACTGTGGCGTTAGCGCATTTTAGTCCAGAGATCGGCCAAAAGGGCAGCGACAGTGAGATGACGGCAGTCAATCGTGCGACGCTGGCGCACGATGTGTGTGACCAACCCCTTTGTATCGTTTTGTACAAAAGACAGCAGTGCTCTCCACCAGAGCTGTGAGCGACAGGCATGTCCGGACAAAGACCCCTTGCGGCTCTCAGCCGAGGCGTCCTGATGATCATCGGTACATTTTCAATTTGGTGGGGCATCACTGCTTTTCCCGTCTTCTGGCAGGATTCCCATCTGGATCATATGGCGGAGAGTATTCTTAATGGGGAGCAGTTCAAAAAAGAGGACTTGCAATCAGAGCTTGCTTCTTTCGCGTCAACTGAACAT
>DATBQC010000817.1:0-5389 GCA_036561065.1 Methylobacter sp.
TGTGTATATAGCCGTGATGCAGTCTCTTCGGTATCCATACATTCGAATGCATCACCATTATAGATTTCTTTGTTCATCAAACATCACCAAAAGCTCGGTAGGATAGATACGACTACATGGATGCAATCATGTACGCCGTGCATACCTTATTAGCGCGTAGGATGGGTTAGAGCAACGCGAAACCCATCGCACTGACGATTGATATGATGGGTTTCGACTAACGCCTCTACCCATCCTACCAAATTGCTTTTTTACGAAAGCTTAAATCGCCTTCTTAATCCGCTCCATGGCTTTTTGCAGATTCGCCATGCTGGTGGCTATCGAGATTCTGATATGCCCAGGCGTGCCGAACGCGGAACCCGGCACTAACGCAACGCCTGCTTCTTCGATCAAATATTCGGAAAAGCCCAAATCGTCATCGATGTTATCCAGCCTAGCAATCAATTTTTCCACGTTAGGAAACACGTAAAACGTACCATCGGTTTCAAGGCATTCAACGCCGTCTATGCTGTTGAGTTCGGCAACCACATAATCGTGGCGCTTTTTAAACTCAACGCACATGTCGTCGATAAAGCTTTGGTCGCCGGTTAACGCAGCTTCGGCGGCATGTTGTGAAATCGAGGTCGGGTTGGAGGTGCTTTGCGACTGGATAGTGGTCATCGCCTCGATCAAATCAGCAGGGCCTGCGGCATAACCGATACGCCAGCCGGTCATCGAATAGGCTTTGGATACGCCGTTCATGACTACGGTGCGGTCGTAAAGTTCGGGATGCGCATTTAAGATATTAACAAACGTGCCTTTCTTCCACAGGATGTGCTCGTACATGTCATCGGTGGCGATGATGATGTTCGGGAAATCCTTCAGCACGTCGCCCAAGGCTTTAAGCTCTTCCAAGGAATATGCAACGCCTGACGGATTGGACGGGCTGTTGATAAAGATCAATCGGGTTTTATCAGTAATAGCGGCGCGCAATTGTTCAGGCGTTATTTTAAAATTTTGCGCTTGAGTGGTTTCGATAATAACCGGCACACCGTCGGCCAGTAACACCATGTCAGGATAAGAAACCCAGAACGGCGCGGGAATAATGACCTCATCGCCAGCATTAAGCAGGGCCTGGGTCAGGTTGAATGAGCTTTGTTTGCCGCCGCAGGAAACCAGGATTTGGTTGGGCTGGTAGTCAAGGCCGTTATCGTTCTTGTACTTGGCGATAATGGCTTTTTTCAGGCTGGGTATGCCGTCAACTGCGGTGTATTTGGTGTAACCACTCTCAATCGCCTTAACCGCCGCAGCCTTGATATGATCCGGGGTATCGAAATCCGGCTCACCGGCGCCAAGGCCGATAATGTCTTTGCCCGCAGCACGCATTTGAGCGGCTCTGGCGGTAATCGCCAAAGTAGGTGATGGTTTAACTGCCTGGACTCTATTAGAAAGTTTGATGCTCATGTTTCCCCGTGTAAAATCAATGTCAAAGATGGAGAGGATTATACATTATGTATAATGGCTTACTAATATTCAGGTGTTAAATTATTGGCATCATTCCCCCACGCTCTGCCGTCACCGCCCTGTAGGAGCGGGCCATGCCCGCGATATTTGGGCGACTGTGCTCCTTCATCGCGGGCATGGCCCGCTCCTACGGTGTCATTATATTTAGCTATGGGAACAATAAAGTAGTTATGTTCATTGAGAAATCCAAGTGAAAAAGAAGTTCAAACTCCACAGCCGTTTCCAGCCAGCAGGCGACCAGCCTACCGCGATACAAGCCTTGGTCGAGGGCTTGAATGACGGCGAAGTGCATCAGACTTTGCTGGGCGTAACCGGTTCCGGCAAAACCTTCACCATCGCCAATGTGATCAATCAGGTGCAGCGCCCGGCCATGATCATGGCACCCAATAAAACCCTAGCCGCGCAACTGTACGGCGAGATGAAGGAGTTTTTCCCGGAAAACAGCGTCGAGTATTTTGTCTCGTATTACGACTATTACCAGCCGGAAGCCTATGTTCCTGCCTCCGATACCTTCATCGATAAAGATGCGGCGATCAACGAGCATATCGAACAGATGCGCTTATCGGCGACCAAGGCGCTAATCGAGCGGGACGATACGATAGTCGTCGCTACGGTTTCGGCGATTTACGGTTTGGGCGAGCCGGAATCGTACTTCAAAATGGTGTTGCATCTGGTCAAGGGCGACATGATTAACCAGCGCGACATCCTGCGGCGGCTGGCGGAAATGCAATACACCCGCAACGATATCGACCTGCGCCGGGCAACCTACCGGGTGCGCGGCGAGGTGATCGATGTGTTCCCGGCCGAATCGGACAGCGAGGCGTTACGGATAGAGCTGTTCGATGACGAGGTCGAACGCCTGTCGTTATTCGATCCGCTGACCGGCGAAATCATCCGGCGGCTGGCGCGTTATACGATTTACCCGAAAAGCCATTACGTCACGCCGCGAGAGCAGCTATTGGAGGCGGTTGAAGCCATCAAGGTGGAGCTCAAGGAGCGCCTGGAGCAGTTGCGCTCGCTGGATAAACTGGTCGAAGCGCAGCGGCTGGAGCAACGGACGCTGTTCGATATAGAGATGATTCTGGAAGTCGGCTATTGCTCCGGCATCGAAAACTATTCCCGCTACCTGTCCGGCAGAAGCGCAGGCGAATCGCCGCCGACGATGTTCGATTATTTGCGCGACAATGCGTTGGTGATTATCGACGAAAGCCATGTCGCCGTGCCGCAGATTGGCGCGATGTACAAAGGCGACCGGTCGCGCAAGGAAACGCTGGTTGAATACGGCTTCAGGCTGCCTTCCGCGCTGGATAACCGCCCGCTGATGTTCGATGAGTTTGAGGCGAGAGCGCCGCAACGGATTTATGTATCTGCAACGCCGGGGCCATACGAACGGGAGCATTCCGGCGTTTTTGCCGAACAGGTGGTCAGGCCGACCGGCTTGCTTGATCCGGTCGTGGAAGTGCGTCCGGCCACCACTCAGGTCGATGATTTGTTATCGGAAATCAACAAACGCGTTGTCGTAAAAGAGCGGGTGCTGGTGACCACGTTAACCAAAAGAATGTCGGAAGATTTGACCGAATATTTGTCGGAACACGGGGTGCGGGTGCGTTACCTGCATTCCGACATCGATACCGTGGAACGGGTCGAAATCATCCGCGATTTGCGGCTGGGGCAGTTCGATGTGCTGGTCGGCATCAACCTGTTGCGCGAAGGGCTGGATATACCGGAAGTGTCGTTGGTTGCGATACTGGATGCCGACAAGGAAGGCTTCCTGCGTTCCGTCGTATCGCTAGTGCAAACCATCGGCCGGGCGGCGAGAAACGTCAACGGCAAGGCGATTTTGTACGGCGATAAAATCACCAAATCGATGCAGCAGGCGATAGACGAAACCGACCGTCGCCGCGAAAAACAGCACCAGTTTAATATCGAGCACCATATAGAACCGAAGACCATTTTCAAGTCGATCACCGATATTATGCAGGTATCGATACCCGGCGCAGGCATGACCAGCGCCAATAAGCTGCTAGACAAGGTAGCTGAATTCCCAGCCGACTATAAAGCGGCCATGACGCCCAAACAGGCGAGCAAGAAGCTGAAGCAACTGGAAGATGCCATGTATCAGCATGCGAAAAATCTTGAATTTGAGCAAGCGGCGAAAATCAGGGATGAGATTAAGGTTTTGCAGGAGTTGATGTTGGTGTAGAGTTGTTTATCCTGGTAAATCAGGACTGAAGAATGTACCGCCTTTGTCGGCTTATTCTATGAGGGGATCGGAGCGAGATATTGATCTTCTTCATGCTATCTTATCGATCTCATGGGCTTAGCGCGTTAATTTACGCTTAATTTCAGGAGAAAACATGATTGAACTTGGCGAAGCAAATACGCTGGCAGAGCTAATAGAAGCCACACATAACGCAGAAAAGAAGTTTGACGGGCAGCTTTGGTTTCGAGGGCAAGCGCAGTCCGACTGGCAACTTAAACCAGGCGCACATAGGAGAGAGCCAATTCTTGAATCTCAGTTCGCCAACCACTTTCGATTGCGCGCCCCATCATTGGCGGCAAACTGCCCTGAACACAAGGACTACATTTCTTGGCTACCGCTGATGCAACACTATGGTCTTCCGACTCGCCTGCTGGACTGGACAGAATCACTGTTGGTTGCAGCTTTCTTTGCTCTATTGCCAAAATCTACCGAATCATCAAGTGCTGCGATTTGGCTACTTGCTCCTGGTAAGCTCAATGAACAACAAGGCGGCTTCTTTATACCATTTTTGGCTGATTATCGTGTAGAGCCACTTGTTATAGACGCATTTTCTGGCCGACCACCCAACCCGGAAAATCAATATTCAATAGCTGTGTTTGCACCTCGCAAAGACAAACGCATGGTTGCGCAGCTCGGAAACTACACACTCCACGGTAGTCGCGAGTCCCTTGAAACGCACCCTGAATCATCTCAATTTCTGGCACGAATTCTCATTCCTGCCACATCACATAACAAAATAAGAGCCGATCTGTCGGTTTCAGGAATGAGGTTTTCTTCCCTTTTTCCAGACCTTGCTAGTTTGGCACAGGAAGTTTCCGAACTTACTACCTTCGATGTTGACGGCAAAGATTTGGAATCCGATAGCGCGGATGGGTAGAACAGTAGCGAAACCCATCTTTTTTTAAAAAACCACCTTAAGCCGGACAGGACAACATGCCCCGTCCGGCTTGGGAGAATCCCATCTCCGACCTAGAAATATACGAATTTGTATTCACCAACATTGCTTTTGTTAACATCAAAACCAGCATCCTCTCGCATTGCCGACACAACTTCCCTATAAGCGCACTCAAGGACAAATCCATCGTTGGAGCTTGGATTTTTTGCATGTTTAATCTGTTGATCGACGAATAAATTAAGAGAGATCAACACAGCATCTGACGCCCATAACCAAGCCGCAGAATACGCCATTAAAAATCGCTCTTTTGCCTCCGGCGTTGCATCATTTCCGTGTACAAATAGCCGCATGGAGTTACATATTTCTTCGTAAACTCGGCGACGGCGTTCAATGATCTCAAACTCGTTTTGCAGAGATGATTTGAGGCGCTCAATTTCGGAAGCATGAAGAAGCTTAACACCTTCTACCAGCTCTGTAAGGTGTTGAATATCTTCCTTAGATGCAACATTCTTTCCCTTCTCCCGCAAATAATTTGTAAAAACTAAAGCAAATACAAGAAGCATTAAGTTAACAATTAGCTCTATATAATCCATAAAATTCTGATGACTTGCAGTATGGGTAGTTGTAGATCAGGTAACAGCTTTTCGTTGCCCGACATTTTGGCGCTAACGTTTCCACAATATCTAAGCAAAGTGGTTACACCTAATCAATACGAAACATTTTAGACG
>DATBQC010000818.1:0-10806 GCA_036561065.1 Methylobacter sp.
ACATTTAGCTAAACTGTCGGTCACGCAGAAAAATATCCACGATTAATATCATGGGCTTGAGTAGATTAGATTGTTGGAGTTCAACAACCTGTCGCGCTGACTGAAACGTCTCAGAAACTTGTGTGTCGGGCTGGGCCAGCATCACCATTACTGTTTTAGTGAACTCATAAAAGTTAATGGCATCAGAATGAATCAATAAAATCACGCAAACAGGACTTAACCATGGTCATAGTAGCGAACAATACATCCGGCCCCGCAAAAAAGCAGCGTATTGCTATCGATGAAGCGGAAAAACAACGCATTCTAGAGCAAAGCAACGGCACGGCCGCATGGCGGTTATGGGGACCGTATCTGAGCGAACGGCAATGGGGAACGGTACGCGAAGACTACAGCGCGAACGGCGATGCCTGGGATTATTTCACCCATGATCAAGCCCGCAGCCGAGCTTACCGCTGGGGCGAAGACGGCATTGCGAGTCTTTGCGATGAAAAACAGAACCTCTGTCTAGGGCTAGCGTTATGGAATGAACAGGATTCCATTCTTAAAGAACGCCTGTTCGGTTTGACGAATGGCGAAGGCAATCACGGCGAGGCGGTCAAAGAGCTCTATTACTATCTGGACGCCACCCCCAGCCATTCTTACTTGAAAATACTCTACAAGTATCCGCAGCAGGCTTTTCCCTACCGAGCACTAATTGAAGAAAACGGCAAACGCGGGAAGGATAGGCCGGAGTATGATTTGATGGACACCGGCGTGTTCAGTGGTGACGGCTATTTCGATGTATTTGTAGAATACGCCAAAGCCGATGTCGATGACATACTGATGCTGATTAGCGTGTATAACCGTGGCGCGGAAGATGCCCCACTGCATATCCTGCCGCAGCTTTGGTTTCGTAACACCTGGAGCTGGGGCTCCGATGCGTCCCGCCCGACACTTTTTGCCGCCGAAGACCGAACAGCAGCGAAAAGCATTGCTATACAACACCCAACGCTCGGCGACTATCATTGCTATTTCGAGGGCGAACCCGAATTACTGTTCTGCGATAATGACACCAACGAGCCGCGCTTGTATGGCAGCCAGGACAACGGTTTTTACAAGGATGCCTTTCATGACTACGTCATTCAGGGTCAGCTCCACGCCGTAAATCCACAACAAACCGGCACTAAGGCTGCCGGACATTTCAAGTTTCTGGTGCCCGCTAATGGCAAGGTTGAAGTGCGGCTGCGCCTGAGCAAAGGCCAGCAGCGACAGCCGTTTAATGATTTTGATGCGCTTTTCACTGCACGCCGTGGCGAAGCGGATGCGTTTTATGCCGCATTGCAATCGGATTTAGCAGATGCCGATGCGAAAATGATTCAACGTCAGGCCTTCGCCGGCATGATCTGGAACAAACAGTTCTATTACTATGACATCCCGGAATGGCTGAACGGCGATCCCGGCAAGCCACCGCCACCAGCTGAACGCCGCCATAGCCGCAACAGCGACTGGCTGCACCTGAATAATGCCGACATTATTTCGATGCCGGATAAATGGGAATACCCCTGGTATGCCTCTTGGGATCTGGCTTTCCATTGCGTCACGTTGGCGGTGATCGATCCGGCCTTTGCCAAGAGCCAGCTGGTGCTGATCACGCAGGTCTGGTACATGCACCCCAACGGGCAAATGCCCGCTTATGAATGGGCGCTGGGCGATGTGAACCCGCCGGTGCATGCCTGGGCCGCCTGGGAAGTGTTCAAAACAGAACGGGAAGCGACCGGCGGAACCGGCGATCTCGATTTCCTGGAACGGATACTGCACAAGCTGATGCTGAACTTTACCTGGTGGGTCAACCGTAAGGACGCCGACGGCAATAACGTTTTCCAAGGCGGCTTTTTGGGGCTGGATAATATCGGCGTGTTCGATCGCAATGCACCATTTCTCCCTGGCGGTGGCCGCCTCAACCAGGCGGACGGCACCAGTTGGATGGCGATGTATTGTCTCAACCTGATGCGCATCGCGCTGGAACTGGCGCTGCATAACCGCGTTTATGAAGACATCGCCACCAAATTTTTCGAGCACTTTCTTTACATCGCCAAAGCGATGACCAATATCGGCGACCAAAGTATCGGCCTGTGGCATGAACAGGACGGCTTTTTTTATGATGTGCTGCGTTTTCCCAGTGGTCAGGTGACTCCGCTCAAAGTCCGCTCCATGGTAGGACTGATTCCTTTTTTTGCGGTAGAAATCATTGAGCCGGAAATGCTGGAACGGCTGCCGGATTTCAAGCGGCGGTTGCAATGGTTCTTGAATTACCGGCCCGACCTGGCCGACCTTGTGTCGCACTGGAACGTACCGGGGCGCGGCAATCGCCATTTGCTGTCATTGTTGCGTGGACATCGCATGAAGTCACTGTTGCGGCATATGCTGGACGAAACCGAGTTTTTATCCGACTACGGCGTGCGTTCCCTATCCCACGATCATCTCGATCATCCCTACGTGTTTTCCTGCTGCGGACTGGCGTTGACCGTGAAGTACCAGCCAGCTGAATCCGAATCCGGCGCATTCGGCGGCAATTCAAATTGGCGCGGGCCGATCTGGTTTCCAGTCAACTACTTGCTGATCACGTCTATCAGACGTTTCGCGGCCTACTACGGTGACGACTTCAAGGTTGAATGCCCGACCGGTTCCGGGCAGTACCTTTCAATCAATGAGGTTGCCGACGAGCTGTCCTTAAGGCTGACCCGGATTTTCCGCAAAGATCAGCAAGGGCGCAGGCCGGTATTCGGCAGTAATGAAAAGTTACAGAACGACCCGAATTTTAAGGATTACATTTTGTTCCATGAGTATTTTCACGGCGACAACGGCAGCGGCATAGGCGCATCGCACCAGACCGGCTGGACCGGGCTGGTGGCGAGATTATTGGGAGAACCGTAATCCGTACGGCTGGAAGATATGCTGATAGCTTCTCATTAATAAAAAACGGTCACCACGAAGACACGAAGTCGTATTTCTTCGTGCCCTTCGTGTCTTCGTGGTGAATAAAAGGCTTTTAAGCCAGCTTGACTCGTTGTCCAGTCGCCGCAGATTGCAAGGCGGCAACGATGATTTGGCAATTGGCTTTGGCATCTTCCAACGACAGCTTCGGGGCATTGCCGTTTAGTACGCAATCGCTGAAATGTTCAATCTCCAGCCGGAAGTGATTCGCCGTCGGCAGCCATTCTTCATTCGGTTCGCCGCCTTCAGTCCACCATGAAATCATCGGTACATCATCGGGCATACTCCAGACGTTGTGGCATTTAAGGCCGCCCTTGGTGCCGATGATTTCATACTCGCAGCGCCGTGCGCGCTCGAAGCTGAAATCGAAATGCGCATATTTTCCGTCGCCGAAATCGATAATGCCGCTGGTCGCAATATCAGCGCCGCTCTCGATATACTTGGCAATGGCGGTTACCGAGGCGGCAGGCTCATTGAAAAACATCCGAGCCGAATGGATTGCATAACAGCCGATGTCCCACATCGCGCCACCGCCGTTTTCGACGCTTTCCGCCAAGCGATAAAGCCGTGCGGGCCGCATCATGAACGAATAGCTGGAGCGCACCGACCTGACTTCGCCGATCAAACCCGAACTAATCAATTCCTGCACCCTGGCATGTTGCGGGTGGAAACGGTACATAAAGCCTTCCATGACGGTGACGTTATGCCGCCGAGCGGCGTCTTGAATGGCCTCAATGTCGGCTACGGTTAACGCCATAGGCTTTTCGCACAGTACATGTTTGCCGTGCTCGATGGCGCGTAATGTCCATTCGGCATGTTCGCGATTGGCAAGTGGCAGATATACGGCGTCGACTTCAGGATCGTTGAGCAATGCATCAAGGTTATCATAAGTCCTTGCCTGCTGCTCCGGTGCATACTGCGCTAATGTTTGTGCCGCTGCACCGGGGCGGCGGCTGGCTACGGCAACGAGCTCGGCATTGGACGCTTCGACGATGGCCGGCATCAGGCGTTCGTTGATTCGCGCCGCGCCTAAAATACCCCAACGCAGTTTGGTTTTGTTGGTCATGAGTTTTTACCTTTAGTGATCCGGGATTATTTCAACAGGGGATGGTCTTTCGGCAATTGCCGCGCTATCCATAACGCTAATTTATGCTTCATATTCACGCCGTTTTCCTGGTCAATCGCCAACGGCTGGATAAGCTGGTCATTGACCAGCAGACGATAGAGACATTCAGTCTTGTCTTTTGCCGAATCGGTTGCGGAAAACCCGGTATAGCCGCGGTTTTTCGCATAATTTTCAGCAACCTCCAGCGCTTTTTTCAGTAGCTGGGGTTCATTCTTTAACTTAGTCATTGATGCCCGTCCTTATGTGCTTTAGTAACTTCATTCTATCAGTGATTATCAGTCGAATCTGAGTTCTATTTTTCTAACGTTTGCTGGAGGCATCAATGGGGTCATATTCGATTGATTTTGAATTGAGCAGACTTTCTGTCACCGCCTCTGGCAGCAGGCTCTACCCGCCGAGCCAGTTGCAATTGAATCTTCGCCTTAAACCGGCTGTCTCCCAAGGCCCAAGCTTTGTTGGTGGCATCCCGGATTGCATTTATCTGGGTTTCAGATAGCGCTTGATTGAATAGCGCTCTATAAGCCGCTTGGTGTTCGCTGTCGTCATTGCCCAAACGTTGCAATTCAACATGAGGCGCAACCAAATTATCGGTTTGTCCTAGTGCATTAAAACAATAGCTCGACCACGGATAGTCGGCAGGGTCGGCAACCATTCCTGCTCGTACCGGGTTTAATTCGATATAGCGCATGCAGGCAAGCAAGTACGATTCGCTGTCAATCAGCGTTGCCTTGTATCGGCCTTCCCAGAGAGTGCCAGTCGGCGGTAACAGTAATCAAAGTATTGTACATAATACCGCCCCAACATTTGCAAGGTCTTACCCAGGCTGGTTTCGGAAAAAGGGGGCATCAGCAAATGCACATGATTGGTCATCAGTACATAAGCATGTAACTTGGCAGTCATGTTTTTTGCAGGCTGCCTGAAGTTTTTCCAGATAAAAATGATAATCCGCATAGCAGCAGAAAATTTCGGAACGATTGTTGCCGCGAACGATAACATGCTGCGGTTGTCCAGGAATGATCATTCTGGGGAGACGAGCCATGGGCTTAATCCTAAAAGAAACGCAGATGGTAGGGTAGGGGATTTTTAATCGATAATCAATTCAATCTGACCCCATTGATTCTTCTCACCGTAACGAAGAAACCGAGCAATTCTTTGCTTCCGCCACGCGAAAACTCGAAGTCATTGCCTTCTAAGAAAACCGCATAATTGGCCATAGATTGACTTCTAACGCAGAATTAAGCCGCGCCGCATAGATTTTAAACAATACGCCGATGCTTAGAGCGTCGGCTTGAATGACGGGTTATACATTATGAAGTGGATATTAACAGAATTTAAACTTCCAATAGACGGGCAATGTTGCCATGTTGTTTTTGACCATGACGACGCCGGAGACACAGCCGTCTGGTGGGCACAGCACAAAGACGGAAAATGGCTTGGTGTGGATTTGCCGGGAAATGATGTACAAGAGCTTCACGGAAAAGCTATTTGCTGGACACCTGAACCTGAAAACCCTTTTGCTACACATCAAGAGGTATAACGTAGAGCTAACCGGGCGCGGCACGGGAAGCTGAAAAATAAAACCGCATTATAACCGCGCTCCGGTTGAGCGCCATGTTTAGGTTTCAAAGGCATTCTTTTAGCTCAGCTTTGAGATTTTGCATACCTTCATCTACGCCAATATCGACGTAGTATGGACCAGCCCCTTTTAGTTCGATTTCAAGGATATTCTCGCTCCTAACATGCGTTGCTCTAACGCGAAAGCCAGCTATATTGCTCTTAGAATAGTTACCTGTTTCGATAACTCCAGCGGGTTCGTCTCTTTTGGTGATACGCCGATCCCAATTAGTGTTTAGGCTTGAGATGGCTTGTTCCACGCAAGCAAACACGTGAGAGGTCGAGGTGTTTTGCCTGACTGCAAGTTCATCCGATTTGCGAGGCATTCCGCCGAGTGCCTCAAACACCGCGCAGCCGGAGAGGGACAAAATGGTTGCCGCGATCCAAGAGATAGCTCTGGTAGACACAAGGCGATTCATAGTGAAACCTAACGTAGAGCTAACCGGGCGCGGCCCGGAAAGCTGAAAAATAAAACCGCGTTATAACCGCGCTCCGGTTGAGCGCCATGTTAGGCATTACCATCGCATTTGTTTTTGACATTCGCTTCAAGTAGCTGGATCTGCTCAGCTAAGCACTTAATGTGGAGATTGTGCTTTTCTCGATCGAACTGCTCGGCAACGCCGATAACACTCGTATCGGCACCATTGGCAATTAGGTAATCGGCGATTTCCTTGTGGCCAAAATCGAGCGCTACATTTAGCGGAGTGAACCCACCTTCGCCTCTTTGATTAAGTTCGATGCCATTCTCCACCAACAGCTTTGCCGCTTCGAGATCACCCCAAACACAAACGCAATGAAGGGCATTGTCACCCCACGCATTGGTATCGTTCACCGATTTGAAGGTAACGTAACCAAAGTCGGCTGTGCTCTGAACTTGGTGGAGTAAGTCTCGGAGTTTATCGTTCATCCTTTTGCGCCTAACGCCAAGCTAAAGGGCGCGTAGCGAAGCGGAGCGTCCCTTTGAGCGATGTGTTATGCCTGGACCGTAATGCAAAAATGTAGTTCATCGGTAGTTCCTGAGTTTTCGTCTATCCAACGGGCGGCCTCTTGAGGAATTGTTTCGCGGCAGAGCTGTGCTGCCGCAGAAACTGAAAGCTCTTCAAGGCTAACAGTTCCCTGAGGCGCATTACCGTGACCAACGCGACCATCTTTTGTTTTCACCCAGCCTTCCCAACCTAAAATGAGCAAGCCCTTTGATTCAAACAAATCAATCGCTTCGAGAGCCTCGGCAATAGGCAATACCACCTCTCGATTCGAGATTGATTTCGAGGCAATGCTTTCAGGTAATTGGGCCAGTGCTCTCATATCTTACGGGGCATAACGTTAAGTAGACACCTTTTAAGGTGTATATTAAATTCAAATGACCGGGGTGCAGCGGTGTATAATGCCGCCTCGGCAATCCGTTAGACTAGATGTTATAGTCATTACACTATTAATAGCAACCTTCTTATGCAAAATACAAATACACCTCCTAAACTGCTGGATCAGGTGCGTGATCGTATTCGCGTCAAGCACTACAGCATCCGTACAGAAACGCAATATGTACAATGGATCAAACGATTTATTCTGTTTCATAAAAAGCGTCATCCGCAAGAGATGGGGACTACGGAGGTGGAGGCGTTTTTAACGCATCTGGCAGTGGATGGACATGTCTCGGCTTCAACGCAGAATCAAGCGTTGTCGGCGCTACTGTTTTTATATAAGGAGGTGTTGGGAATAGATTTGCCGTGGCTGGATAATGTGGTGCGCGCCAAGCAGCCACAACGCTTGCCTGTGGTGTTGACGCGTTCGGAGGTACGGGAGGTGCTGGCGCGGATGAAAGGCATGCATGGGTTGATGGCGAATATGCTGTACGGAACCGGGATGCGCTTGATGGAATGCGTACGTTTGCGAGTTAAGGATGTGGATTTTGAGCGTAATGAGATTCTGATCCGTGACGGCAAGGGCGGGAAAGATAGGGTAACGATGTTGCCCTCTTCGATAGCGACCGGGTTGCAGGCGCATTTGGAACAGCGACGGACGTTGTTTAAAGATGATAAACGTATCGGCAAGGCGAATGTCTTTCTGCCGGACGCGTTGGCGACCAAGTATCCGAATGCGGCAACGGAATGGTGCTGGCAGTATGTTTTTCCTTCCGGCAGCTTTTCGGTTGACCCGCGCAGTGGAGCGGAGCGACGCCATCATATTGATGAGAAATTATTGCAACGGGCAATGAAGAAAGCGGTGCAGGTATCGGGGATTGCCAAACCGGCCACACCGCATACGTTGCGGCATTCGTTTGCGACGCATCTGCTGGAAGCGGGCTATGACATCCGCACGGTGCAGGAGTTATTGGGGCATAACGATGTTTCTACAACTATGATTTATACCCATGTATTGAATAAGGGCGGCAGGGGAGTGTTAAGTCCTCTGGATCAACTTTGACATGTGTGCCTGAGAAATAGCTATGTTATTTGCACTTCAAAACTCGGTTTTTAAAATCTCCTCGCCCCCCCCCCTCTCCAGCAGGAGAGGGAGGTAAAGGTGCCGAGTTTTGAAGTGCAATGGGTATATTTGTAATTTTGCAGTTCCCCACTGTTAAGTTAAGGAAAGTCTTCTGCATTTGGAATGCTGGCTCCGCCCGCTAACGCAAGCAAAGCTTGCACTCCAGCGAGCACTATTTTTCACATGAAATAGTGATCACTTAATTTAGCGGCATGGCTCCAAACACCCATGCCCATTTATGCTAAAAAGTCCCACTGCCTGTCAATAAAGCCTTGCAGGGGCTGGTATTGAGTTTTGTAGTTCATTTTCTGGCAGTCGGCAATCCAATATCCCAGATACAGCCAGTCCAGGCCCAGATTTTGTGCGTGTTGTATTTGCCAAAGCACTGCATAAACGCCGGGGCTGTAATCCGAAAATTTGGGGTCGAAGAAGGTATAAACGGCGGATAGGGCGTTATCAAGGCAGTCTACAATGGCCACAGCGGCCATCTCCCCGGCACAAAAGAATTCTACAAATTGGGTATTGCACCATGAACTGCCTAAAAATTTAATGTACTCGTCCGGGCTGCTGTTCGCCATGTTGCCATCGGCATGTCGCTGATTTTGGTAGCGTAGATAAAGATCGTAATGGGCTTGTTCGAAAACGGCGGGCTTGATGACTGCCGTGGTTTGCAGGTTCTTTTGCAAACAACGTTTCTGGCGGCGGTTGGGTTTAAACTGCGCAACGGGCAACCGTACCGCAATGCACTGCGAACAGTGCCCACAGCGTGGTGCGTAAACGTCATCGCCGCTACGCCTGAAGCCATGAGCGATCAGCTGCGAATAAATGGCGGTAGTCATCCCGAATGAAGGATTAACAAATACGGTTTGCGCTTGTTCGCTCTCCAGATAGCTGCATGGGTGTGGTGCGGTAAGCAGTAAAGGGATGGAGGTCATAAAGTTACTGTAGTAAATTCAAGTTGTTCGAATGTGTCGCTGACCAGCCCATGCTGCATAATGCCTTATTTGCAAATTTACCACGTTTAGCTATGGTTCCGCCTGTTTAAATAATAAATCGCAGCGTTCATTTTCATGCAGGGCTTTCCTGGCCGAGACCCTTCGGGTAAATGCAAATCCGTTCCAGACAGATTTGTCATATCCGCGATAATATTTCTTCAATCAGTTAAACCTTCTATAATAGTCGGATTATATAAGGACTACAGGGCATGTACCCATTCTATGACTAATTCGAATAATGCGCTTTTAACCCGCTTGGATCAACTTGCCGCAAACGGCCATCAGAGCCTGCTTTGCGGCGGACTTAAAGGGATAGAAAAAGAAAGTCTGCGCATATCCAAAGACGGGTTTATTGCGCAAACCTCGCACCCCAAAGCATTAGGCGCGGCGCTGACCCATCCTTACATCACCACGGATTATTCCGAAGCGTTGATCGAATTGATTACCCCGCCGTTTGCCGATATCAAAGATTCGCTGGATTATTTGCGCAACATCCACCAGTTTGTTTATCAGCATCTGGATAATGAAATCCTGCTTGGCGCTAGCATGCCCTGCGGTATTGATGGCGATGAAAGCATCCCCATCGCCGAATACGGATCGTCCAATATAGGCCGAATGAAACACATTTACCGGCACGGTTTATGGCATCGCTACGGCAGAACCATGCAGTCTATTGCCGGCATTCATTTTAATTATTCGGTGCCGGAAGCGCTTTGGCCTGTTTTGCACAAAGAAAAAAATAGCCCGTTGAGCCTCGAGCAATTCACTAATGAAGCCTATTTCGGTTTAGTCAGGAATTTCCAGCGTATGGGCTGGTTAATCTTGTATTTATTCGGTGCATCGCCGGCGATCTGTAAAAATTTCTTCAACAGCCGTCCGGCATTAATGAGGCAATTTGAAGAATTCGACAACGGTACGCTTTATCATCCCTATGCGACGTCGTTACGCATGAGTGACATCGGCTACAAGAGTAAAAACCAGGCTAACCTTAAGATCGATTACAATTCCATAGACGGCTACGTCAGCAGTTTGAGTGCGGCGATCAGTACGCCTTATCCCGAGTACGAAAAAATCGGCACACTGGTTGACGGCCAATATCGTCAACTAAACAGCAATATTTTGCAGATTGAAAACGAGTTTTACAGCACGATGCGGCCTAAGCAGATTGCCCAGTCCGGCGAAAAACCGACCTTGGCGCTTAAGCGTCGCGGGGTTCGTTACATAGAAATGCGTTCCCTGGATCTGGACTTGTTTAACCCGATCGGGATCGATGAAGATAAAGCCCGATTTATTGAGGCGCTGCTGCTGACCTGCTTATTGCAGGACAGCCCGAAAACTTCGAGTGAGGAACAGCAGGTTAATAACGCCAATCAACTGGCTGTTGCTAATTTCGGCAGGAAGCCAGGGCTGGAACTTAATAAAAACAACCAGAAAATCCTGTTGCATGATTGGGTGTTTGAGATTTTTGATTCGATGCAGCCGGTGTGCGCTATCCTCGATCAGGATAATGCGGAAAAACCCTACAGCGCCGCTTTGGAAAAACAGCAGCTGCTGGCCGAAAACCCTGATTTAACCGCATCGGCGCGGATGCTGGAGCAGATGACCCAGTTGCGG
>DATBQC010000819.1:0-1942 GCA_036561065.1 Methylobacter sp.
CACAGTCAATATGGGAAGATACGTAATCTGCTTACATAACGGCGTAATCGAACACTTGTTAGGGCTCTAAGATGCACTGAACAACGGGTCTTGTAGCATTTTCTTCTGAAAGCATTGTTATTGTTTACGATTTGTAAGGATATGCTCTCAATCTGCCTTGATATACTGATTTGATCTTTGATGCTGCTGGTGCCGAAGAAGCCGGTTTTGCAGATCTCGGGCAGTACTGTTTCACAAACCCAGTTGGCGAAGTCTTTGGCTTTGGGTTTATTAGAGAGACCGGCTGCGTTGATGAAATAGACATCTCTCTCGCCTTTTATGGTGATGAGTTTTATCACAATAAACCAGTTTTCCGGCATGTGTTCGAGAGTCATACTTGACCAAGTAATATCGAGCGGTAGATACCGTCTCGCGACTCCTTATGCAAGCGAAAAATGAGGGTCAAAAGGTTTACCGGATTTGAGAATAGCAAAGGCGATATGCACCAGCTTACGCATTGAGGCACAAACGATAGCCATGCCGTTTTTTCTGTTAGCCTCCAAGCGTAACCGGAATGCACGGATGACCGGGTTATGCTGGCCTGCGACCACGGCGGGCATATACAGTTTGGCGCGCAGCAACGGATCACCCATATTGGAAATTCGAGTCCTGCCTTTCCATGTGCCTGACTCGTTCAGTGCAGGATTGAGGCCAGCAAAGGCGACCGCCTGCTTGGCGTTGGTAAAGTGGTAATGCTCGCTCAAGGCGACCAAAAGATGTGCGGAAGAAGCTTCGGCGATCCCTGGAATGGTTTCCAGCAAGTCGCGTCGGCGTTTAAGATCAGGGTCTTGGTCAATCAGGCGCTGGATGCGCTTGCGAGTTGCTTTAAGTTCTTTCTCCAGCTGGGTTAAAACCGTTTTAATAGACTCGGCAATACTGGCGTCGGCAGTGTCCAATCGGTTTTTCTCCATCTGCCGCATTTCCAGTAGATCCTCAACTCGGCGCAACAACGCTTGTAGCTCGCGAATGTTAGCAGGAGGTGGAGTCCATAAGGATGGCTGTTTTTCCAAAGCGTAGCGGGCAATCAGTTTGGCATCGGCTTTGTCGGTCTTGACGCGACTCAGTTCGCTTTTGGCGAAACCCTTGATTTTGGCTGGGTTAACGACAGCAACCGGATAACCCGATTGCACCAGGAATTCGGCCAAGGGAATGCTGTAGGCGCCTGTTGCTTCCATGCAAATCAATATCTTGTTGTCGCCAAAGGTTGCCAGCCAATCAATAAAAGCGGCAAAGCCATCGGGCGTGTTGTCGAATTTTTTGTGCTTATATTTGTTAGTCTCCAGTCGAGCCACATCGAATTTGTGTTTGGCAATATCTACGCCGACGACAATTTGGAACATACTGACCGTCCTAAGAAATTTAGAGAATCAAGAGTATAATCAAGGCATACGCCTGGTTCAGCCTTATGGTCATACAGGCTCTCCCTGCTAAGTGGGGGCCTACGCATACCGTTCGAACTTAAAAGGCGAATGTGGAAAACGGAGAGCGTACTCTACGCGTCAGGCTCGAAGCCTCAGGTCGGGCTCTGCTTCTCCGTCTTCCGCCCGGTGATCATCCGGGGATTTTATCTGTGGGATTGGATAAAATCGAGATATAAGGTCGGGCAACTTCTTTTCGTTGCCCGACAATTAAAGCAGGTGTACGTCGGGCATAAACAGCATGCCCGACATACATAACTACGTTGCTGAGCAAATATTAATAGAAGGTAAATGCATAATGAGTAGATGGGTCGATCAATTTGAAAATCATGCTTTTCAGAGCGAATGGATTAAATTAAAAGAAGCTCTTGATGAGGCAACACTTGATGATAAAACCATCACAACATCAGTTACAGAACTGGCGCGACTTAAAAAAGTTATTTCTTATCTTGATGGGATGATTAAAAGTATTGACCCTGAACTTG
>DATBQC010000820.1:0-1818 GCA_036561065.1 Methylobacter sp.
GAATTTGTTGCATCACTTCGCGTTGCTGGTCCTGCCGCCGTTCCCGTTTATAGCTCCGATGACGATCTTTTAGCGGGGATCACGGGTATACGCGCCCGCCTTAAACCGGTGGACGGGCTATTGCTCAGTGAAGCTCGGCCAAATCAGATGGCTCGGGGCCGCCCGGCCTCCTATGGCGACATCGCTCGCAGGTTCGTGTTCCAAAGGGATGCTCTCGATGGCTTGGTCGCGCAACTAAGTGGCGACGAGAAGTGGATTGCCACAATCGTCGGGGGCTGGAGTTGGCAAAACAACCCTGGCGCGCTTAGTCCTGAGCGAGCTTCAAGCTAAAGGTATAACCTGTTTCGAACACAACGACGACGAGCCGTTGCTGCCCAGCGATTTAATCGAGGTGGCCAAGCGTTTCAAGGCGAACGGACGAATTGCGGCAGTGTTCGTTGACGAATGTCATCAGTTTCTTGGCGAGTTAAACAGGGTTGTCCGCGAGCTTTCCGCATCGAGTGTGAAGCCATCCATTAGGCTATTGCTTACATCAAATAAATCTCTTTGGGCACCAAGAGTAAAAGATAAAAACATATTTGTAAAAGGGTCGCTAACGGAGCTTTCTGCGCTCTCTCCGGCCGAGATTACATCGCTAATTGACCTTTGTGAGCAAGTAAGTGAATTTCGTTCCCTAATGTCTCCAGACTTTAGACAGAGCTCCCGAAACGAGAAGGTGCGAGTTTTGCGTGGCCGTTGTTCGGGTGACATGTTTGTCTGCCTGAAAAACATATTTTCTTCAGATTCACTTGATGAAATAATTCTGCAAGAATATGCGGACGTTCCCGATAGCGCGAGAGAGATTTATCGTTATGTTGCCGCCTTGGAGGCGGCTGGTGTGCGCGTTCATCGTCAGCTTATTCTACGAACACTTAACTTTCCTGCGAACATAGTTGCGCATACTCTTCAAGAGCTTGATGGTATAGTATCTGAATATGTGGTTGACGTTAAATCTGGCATATTTGGCTGGGAAACCCGTCATTCAGTAATTGCTAGACTAATTGCTAGCTACAAATTTGCTGATCTAGATGAAAGGTTCAATCTTTTAAGGGACGTTTTGAGTTCTCTGAATCCAGTTTACTATATAGAGATGAGAACAGTTAGGGATATTTGCGACCGGGATTTTGGAATAGGTTCGTTATCAGATATCGAACAGCAAAACGAACTCTTAGCTATTCTCACAAAAGTCGCTCCTGGTGAACGGGTTCCCCGGCATAGGCTAATTCGTAATCTTCTGACTAAAGAGGAAATAGAGGCGGCCGAGCGCCAAATTGAATTGGCGGAACGTGAAATTGGTGGCGATGCTCCCATGCACCGCTACAAGCTTAAGGCTAGCTTGATACGGTCTAGGCGCTTCGAAAAATTAAGACCGGAAGATAGGTATGCGACACTACTACGCGCAAAGGATTTAGCAATAAATGGTTGCGAAACATATCCAGACGACAAATACAATTTTATAACTTTATGTGATGTTGGCTTTGAAATATATAGGGCTCGTAAGGACGTTACGACATTGAACGACGCATTAATTCGGCTTAGAGAAGCGGAATCGCGCATCCTCGACCCGCAGATCAGCACGGAGATAGCCAACATCGAGCGTAAAGTTAGGCAGTTGCAGATTCCAGTGAGCGTTTGAAGAGGGAGCTCTCGCACGCTTTCGCTATGGTCGTATTTGAGAGACGCGGCTAACGCCTGAGGTCCGCTCGGGGTCACGGCCGGACGAAAGGCCCACGACCAGCCCCGGTCCGGTCGTCCACTGCCAGCGGAAATAGCCCGGCT
>DATBQC010000821.1:0-1789 GCA_036561065.1 Methylobacter sp.
ATGGGTGACGCAGCAATTAAGCATAGGCGCAGCTTATCCGATTCTAGTCGCCTCCATGGGGGCTTCTGCGGTCATATTATTTATTATTCCTCACAGCCCTTTGGCACAGCCTTGGCCATTTGTCGGCGGACAATTGGTATCCGCTATTATCGGTATTGCTTGTACCCAGTGGTTTACAGATACGGCAATAGCCTCGGCCTGCGCTGTTGGCGGCAGTATTTTGGCCATGCTGTTGCTGCGTTGCCTGCATCCCCCCGGCGCTGCGACGGCAATGGCGCCCATCCTGGCCGGTCACCCTATCAGTTCGTTGGGTTACGGCTTTGTGCTGATGCCGGTGGGTTTAAATGTGATAATCATGCTGGTTATGGCGATAACTATTAATCGTTGGCTGTTGCGGCATGAGTATCCGACAGTTCCCGGCAATAAAAACTCGATTGTTAAACCAACCCAGCAAACCGGCATTTCGGATCAGGACTTGAGACAGGCGTTGGAAAACATGGATACGTTTATGGATGTCTCTGCCGGAGACCTGCGTAAACTGCTGACCGATGCGGAGGCTCGCAGTTTTAAACGTTTTAAAGGCAATATCACCTGTGCCGATATTATGGTCAGGGATGTACCGGTTGTTGAATACGGAACGGAAGTTGAAGAAGCCTGGGATATCATGCACAAGCAAAAACTCAAATCCATGCCGGTTATCGACAGGGCCAGACGGGTAATTGGCATTATCACCTGGAATGACTTTTTTAAATTTATCAACCTCAGCGCTTATGAAAGTTTTCAGGACAAGTTTCGGGCCTTTATTCGCCGTACGCCGGATGTATCGACCAATAAGCCGGAGTCTGTTGGGCACATGATGACCACTTCGGTTGCTGTATTGCCTGAAACCACCCATATCGTCGATCTTGTTGCGCTGATGTCCACCCAAGGTTATCGGCAAATTCCGATAGTGAACAGCGAAAATCGTCTAGTAGGCATGGTTTATCAAGCCAATTTAATCGCCGCGCTTTATGATGAACAGTTGGCAAGCATTGTCGGTTCTGATTAAACCTTAGCCAAGAATTTGAGTACAATACGCTGACTGTCATTTTGACTTTCCGGTTCTCGTCTTGATTATTAGAATTTCCTTGTTGTTGGTTCTGGCTTCATTGCCGGTTTTTTTACTGGTGGAACTGTTGCTGTGGTCGGCTGTGCCCGGTTTGCCAAGCGTATTGACTGCGCTGGCAACGGCAATGCTGCTAAGCGGGTTTGTGACGTTAGTCATCGCCGGGCTATGGGGTATTGGTAAAATAATCGTCCGTTCTATTTTGGATTATTTTTCGTCCCAGCAACGAGTGCAACGGCGGATGTGGTTTGCCCTAGCCAAGGAAGACCAAGTTAAGCGCCTGTTTTATTTTAAAACAAAGCAAATAAAATATTTTAATGAGCTGAGCAGAAAACGCCTGTTAAAGCTTAATAACCGCAAACACATTCGGTCATTGTCTAAATCCATCGACAAAGACTTGTTGTCGATCAAGGCAAAACTGCCGGGAATCGCTTATCAGCAATTGCAGCAAGATCATATCTGCTATCGAAACCAGCAGGATATTGAGGCGCTGTTAAAATTGCAGCAAAAAATCTCCACCCTTGTTTAGCGCATGACTCTTTTAAATAAAATTATTAAGCTGTTCCATTCGGTCAAAGATCAAAACCTGCAATGGCAGCTGGCTAATCAAGGCGACCTGGCCAAGCTTAAACATGCTCGCGTCCTGGCCGAGAAAGCCCTGGAAGCCGAATTAAAAAAGAAAAG
>DATBQC010000822.1:0-9809 GCA_036561065.1 Methylobacter sp.
TACCGATGACGTGATTGACGGTTACATCGCGTTGAAAATGGAAGAAGTGACTCGTCTGCGTATGAGCACACACCCAGCTGAATACGACATGTACTACAGCTTATAAGTCTGTCTCAAAGTAGATTGGACTGACTAAAAACCCCGCAAGTTATCCGACTTAGCGGGGTTTTTTTATGGTTAATTATCATCAGCGTCAGTTCGTTAGAGCAAATATTCTTATTGTGCCCCGGACAACTTTGGGCATGATAAACCCAGCCAAAGTCAGGTAGCTATAAACAAATGCGACAGAATCTGAAATTTAAGCAACTCTCCCTGTTGTTCTTGCTGGCGGTTCTGTTTGCATTGAGTGTCAACGCTATATCCCTATTAATGGTCCGGCAGGCTAATAACAGCAAGGCGGCAGCGCAGGAGCTGCGACAACGGGCAATGACGCTAGTCAATGAGTTGCAGCAAGAGACCGAGCAGTTGGCGCGCTTCGTAACGGCATACACCAGCACCGGGCAGACGCGTTATCTGACTTATTACCACGATATTCTGGCGATCCGCCAGGGCGAGAAGCCCCGGCCGGAAAACTATGTTCCCGGCACCTATTGGGACATGGCGATAGCCGACGAGATTCAGCATCGATTTCCACAAAATAGCGAGCAGCACTCCTTTTCGGAACGGATGAAAGCGCTGGGTTTCAGCGAAGAAGAATTCAATGCGTTCGGCAAAGTTTCAGCCGCAACCGAGGCGATCAAGCAGATCGAGCAGATTGCCTTTGCCGCCACCCAAGGACTTTACGACCCGCTAACCGAGAGCTTCATCTCGGGCGGTAAGCCTCGCTTGGATTTTGCCAGTCAACTGGTACACAGCCAGAAATACAATCAGCTTAAAGCTGATCTTGCTAAATCCGTGATGGGGCTGGTCTCCATGGTCGATGAGCGCACCGATATGGCGGTGACTCAGGCGGAAAAAAAACTGAAGTGCTGGATATTACTGGCTTTCGGCAGCGTGGCGATCGCCATTGTAATAGTGTTGGCGGCATCGCAGATATTTCGTCGCCGGGTTTTGCAGCCGATTGAGACGTTAGCAGAGGCCGCCGGGCGGTTGGCGCAGGGCGACTATTCCATTCGTACTGTGGGTAGCGGCGGCGGAGTTGAGGAATTGGTGGCGCTGGCTGCAGCTTTAGGCCGCATGGCAGAGTCCATTGAGGAAGACGCCAAGCTGCGGCAACAGGTGCAGCAGGAACTGGACGCAGCCAACTGGAAGGCCGAAGACGCCAGGCGCGCCAAGGCAATGTTCCTCTCCAATATGAGTCACGAAATCCGCACACCGATGAACGCCATCATCGGCATGGCCTATTTGGCGCTGAAAACCGAGATGACGCCGCGTCAGAGAGGCTACATTGAAAAGGCGCATAATGCGGCCAAGTCGCTGCTTGAGATCCTCAATGAGATCCTGGATTTTTCCAGGGCCGAGGCCGACAAATTGGAGCTTGAACACGCGCCCTTCATACTCGAAGAGGCGGTCGGCAATTCGGTGTCGATGTTGAGTCTGAGTGCCAACGAGAAGGAAGTGGAGCTGCTGCTCGACATCACCGATCCGCTGTTATTGGGCGAAAGCGGGACGCTGGTAGGCGATCACCTGCGCCTTGGTCAAGTTCTGACCAGTCTGCTGTCGAACGCAGTCAAATTTACCCATCGGGGCTACATTAAACTGACTGTCAACGTTGAACAACGCAGTGATGACGACGTGGTGCTGCGCTTTAGTTTGCGCGATACCGGCATCGGTATGTCGGCCGAGCAGGTGGGGCAGCTGTTCCAGGCATTTACTCAGGCCGACGGCTCGACAACTCGTAAATATGGCGGTACCGGGCTGGGCTTGGCTATCTCGAAGAAGCTTGTCGAACTGATGGGCGGCCGTATCTGGGTTGAAAGTGCACTGGGTGAAGGCTCAAACTTTATCTTTACTGCCCGCTTCCCGATTGCCGATCCGGAGCAACCGGTCGCTGCGGCGCTACCGGGGGTTGATGTGCTGCGCGTACTGGTGGTTGACGACCTGCCGGAAGCCCGGATGGTGTTGGTCGATCTGCTTACCACCCTCGGTGTCGGCGTGGCGTATGATCAGAAAATCGCCAGCTCCGCCAGCGGCGAAGAGGCCCTGGCGATGGTCAGGCAGGCATTTGATGCCGGTCAGCCGTATGACGTGCTGCTGCTGGATTGGGTCATGCCGAATATGGATGGCAGCGGCTTGCTGCAAGCCTTGCAAAACAGTGGCATGCCGCATCTGCCGCTTTCGGTGGCGGTCTCCGCCTTCGATTCGGAAACGATGAGCGAAGCCGCCATCGGTCTCGGCGTTCAACACTTCCTGTCCAAGCCGATTCTGCCCCAGGCGGTACGCAAGTTGCTCAATACCCTGGTAGGCAACGCCATCGACGAGCGCGGCGGCAGCTATGAAAGCAGCATCAACGCAGACCTCAACGGCATGCGGGTGCTGCTGGTGGAAGACAATCAGATTAATCAATTATTGGCGGTTGAGTTGATGGAAAGTCGCGGCATTGAGGTAACTGTAGCCAATAACGGTCAGGAAGCGCTCGATCAACTGGAGGCAGTTGCGCCCGACTATTATCACGTTGTCTTAATGGACTTGCAGATGCCGGTGATGGACGGCTACGAAGCGACTCGCCGACTGCGCGCCGATCCGCGCTATTCCTCGTTGCCGCTGGTGGTCATGACTTCACATGCGATAGTCGATGAAGGCGAGCTTTATGAAGCCCTGGGCATGAATGGCCGCCTTGGTAAGCTGATTGAACCGGATGAATTTTACGCTATCTTGGCTTGTTATTACTCTGGGGCAGATGCGGCCCCGGTGGATGCAATCCAAAGCGCCGCGCCAGCGGACGACAATACACAGCAACTGCCGAGCATCGCTGGTCTGGATGCTTTAAGCGGCCTGCGCTACGCCGGCAACATGGAGAAACTATATCGGCAGATGCTGGAGGTGTTTGCCGGCGACTTCGCCGACAGCAGCGACACTTTGGCAGGCTATCTCGCCAACGCACAGTGGGAGGAGGCCGAGCGGTTGGCCCATACGCTGAAAGGTTTGGCAGGTACAATCGGCGCCAATGACGTGCAGCTTTCGGCCGCCAAGCTTGAAACGGCCAGCAAGGGGCGGCAAACCGAGGTCGCCTTTGCTGCGCTGGACACACTGACATCTTTGCTGACGCCGTTGCTTGCCGCATTACAGCAGTATTTGATTGAGGGGCAGCCCTCTGTGGAATCAGCAGGCGTAGCAATCGCCGAGGCGACCCAGCCGGGCAAGCTGCCCGATTGCTTGCCGCAATTGCTACAATTGTTGGTCGAAGGCGATAGCGATGCGATCGATCTGTGGGAAAATCACCATAAGGAGTTTGCCGGTGCCTTGTCGTCCATAGTCGTACAGCGCATCGGCACCGCCCTGCAAAATTTTGACTTCGATGCCGCTCAAGCATTGCTGGCTGAATTGCCCGCACAATTGCCGAACGCTACGTCTACAGAATAAGGATCAGCCATGCCTACATCAGCAAACAAGCGTCCAACCATTTTGGTTGTGGACGATACGCCTGCTAACCTGACCCTGCTTGCCAATCTGCTTAAGGAGCAATACCGCATCAAGGTGGCCAATAACGGCATCAAGGCCCTCGAACTGGCGGCCGCCGCGCCGCCGGATCTGGTGCTGCTCGATATCATGATGCCGGAGATGGACGGCTACGAAGTGTGCCGCCGCTTAAAGGCGGACGAAGCGACACGCAAAATACCGGTGATTTTTCTGACCGCAAAGACCGAAGTCGAAGATGAAGAGCAGGGCTTTTCGGTCGGCGCGGTGGATTTTATTCACAAGCCGATCAGTCCGCCCATTGTCGCGGCGCGGGTCAAAATACACCTGGAAATCAAGTCCTGGCATGACTTCCTGCAAGACCAGAATGCCTGGCTGCAACAGCAGGTGGAAAAGCGCCTGTCGGAAATCAATCACATGCAGGATGCTTCGATCTGCGTGATGGTATCGTTGGCTGAATTTCGCGATGAAACCACTGGCAACCACATACGGCGCACTCAGGAATCTGTGCGTATGCTGGCCCTGGAGCTGGCTAAACTGCCGCATTACAGTGAGCTGTTGACTCCTAGCTACATCGAGCTGATGAGCAAATCGGCGCCTTTGCATGACGTAGGCAAGATCGCCATACCTGACCATATCCTGTTGAAGCCGGGCAAACACACTCCGGAAGAATTCGCCATTATGAAAACCCATGCCCAGCGCGGCTACGACATGCTTAAACGGGCTGGCGATCACATGGGCGAGCAGGGTGAATTTCTGACCCTGGCGATGGAGATCGCCGGCTGTCACCATGAAAAATGGGATGGCTCGGGCTATCCCAACGGGCTGGTCGGGGATTCAATACCGCTGTCGGCCAGGCTGATGGCGGTCGCCGATGTGTTTGATGCGCTGCTTGCCCGCCGCCCCTATAAGGAGCCTATGAGTATCGCGCAAGCGACGGCGATCATCATGGAAGGGAAGGGCAAACACTTCGACCCTGAGGTGGTGGAGGCATTCGTGGTGATTCAAGATGACCTCAACCGTATGTCCATCCAGTGGGCCGATGGTTAATGGGTACTCCTGAGCGGTAAATCCCGTCACAAATGATCGATACTCTGCAAGCTTACAGATGAGGGATTAAACTGTAAGTTATGCCAACCTATTACAGCCGAAGCTGATTTCTTCGTGTCGTCGTGATGTTTATCTTAAGCTGATTTTGCTGTCTGATACGAGAGCATTTCTACCAAATTGCAAACAATGTCTCTTTTAGAGGATAATATGCGGCTATGCATAGCTTTGCTATGCTTTTGATTGCCCCGTAACACGCCATACGCTCAATTTAGAGCCGGTATGCAAGCTTTGGAATACGCCATGAAAAAGACCATGTACGAAAAAATCTGGGACAGCCACCTTGTCGTTGACGAGGCCGGGCAGGCTCCTTTGCTTTATGTTGATCGACACCTGATGCATGAAGTCACCAGCCCGCAAGCCTTTGAAGGTCTGCGTTTGTCCGGTCGCAAAGTGCGCAATCCGCACAGCATTCTTGCTACCATGGATCACTGCGTACCGACCAAAAACCGCAATCTGCCCATCGCCGATCCTATTGCTAAAAAGCAGATCGAAACTATGGCTGAAAACTGCCGCGTGAACGGCCTGAAGCTGTACGACATGACCGACCCGAATAACGGCGTAATTCATGTTGTCGTGCCTGAGCATGGCTTCGTTCACCCCGGCATGGTCGTAGTTTGCGGCGACAGCCATACCGCGACGCATGGCGCTTTCGGCGCGCTGGCATTCGGCATCGGCACGTCCGAGGTCGAGCATGTGATGGCGACCCAAACGCTGCCGCAGAAAAAATCCAAAACCATGCAGGTCGTGGTCAACGGCGCATTATCCAAATTCGCTTCGGCGAAAGATATTGCGTTGGCGATTACCGGCAAAATAGGTACGGCGGGCGGCACCGGCTACGTGATTGAATATACCGGATCGGCGATCAGGGAACTGTCGATGGAAGGCCGGATGACGCTGTGCAACATGGCAATTGAAGCAGGAGCCAGAGCCGGATTGGTCGCTCCCGACGAAAAAACTTACGAATATATTAAAGGACGCGAGTTTGCGCCATCCGGTCAATACTGGGATCAAGCGCTGGCTTACTGGAAGAGTTTGCCCAGCGATCAAGGCGCGGTATTCGATGCGACCGTCACGCTGGATGCGGCCGATATTGCTCCGCAGGTTTCCTGGGGCACCTCGCCGGAACAAGTGGTTGGCGTTGATGGCGTTGTGCCTGCGCCGGAAAGCTTTAGCGATGAAATAAAACGCCAAGCCTGTGAAAACGCTTTGGCCTATATGGGCTTGATGCCGAACACCAAAATTACCGACATTCCGATAGATTATGTTTTTATCGGCTCTTGCACCAATGGTCGTATCGAAGATTTTCGGATTGCCGCCGAGATGGCAAAAGGCACTCAGGTTGCTAAAGGTGTCACCGCGATTGCGGTTCCCGGTTCCTATCACGTCAAGAAACAGGCGGAAGAAGAGGGCTTGGATAAAATTTTTATCGATGCCGGTTGGGAATGGCGTGAACCCGGATGCTCGATGTGTTTGGCGATGAATGGCGATGAACTGACCAAAGGCCAACGTAGCGCCTCGACGTCGAACCGCAATTTTGAAGGCCGTCAGGGCAAAGGTGGGCGGACGCACCTAGTTTCGCCTGCAATGGCAGCGGCCGCAGCGGCGGCAGGCCATTTTGTCGATATTCGCAAACTATAAGATCGGAAAGAATTATGGAACCGTACAAAAAACATGAAAGTATTGCGGCATTGATGAACCGCAGCAATGTCGATACCGACCAGATTATCCCCAAGCAGTTCCTGAAAAAAGTGGAACGCAGCGGCTTTGGTCAGCATCTTTTTCACGATTGGCGTTTTAACGACGACGGCAGCGACAACCCGGAATTCGAGTTGAACAAGCCTGCATTTAAAGGCGCTAAAATCCTGGTGGCCGGCGACAACTTCGGTTGTGGCTCATCACGCGAACACGCGCCCTGGGCGATTGCCGATTATGGTTTTAACACCATTATTTCCACCAGCTATGCCGATATTTTTTATAACAACTGTTTTAAGAACGGCATCCTGGCGATCAAAGTCGATAAAGTTCAGCTGGACAAATTGATGGCCGAAATTGCCGCCAATGAAGGCGTGCGTTTTGTCGTCGATCTTGAAAACCAGCAGGTGACCACGCCTGGCGGCAATGGCTTTAGCTTTGAGATCGACCCGTTTCGCAAAGGCAATCTGCTCAGTGGACTGGATGACATCGGCTTGACCTTAAAGCACGTTGATAAGATCACGCAGTATGAGCAGCAGCATAAGCAAAAGTTTCCTTGGCTTTGGGCTTAAGCAGTGGAAAACCACCCTCCCAGCGGGAGAGGGTGTTGGGTGAGGGGCAATCCAAAATAAGGGAAAAGCTAGTTTTATTCCCTGATCCCACCCTTCTCCTTGGGGGAGAAAGAGCTAAGGCTTATCACCACGAAGACACGAAGAACACGAAGCTTTTTCTTGGCTTTTCTTCGTGGACTTCGTGTCTTCGTGGTTAATTAATAAATCCGCTTACATTGAGAACACAGGCGACAGTCATGTCCACAGATTCCAGACACATCCAGCTGATGGACACCACCTTGCGCGACGGTGAACAAACCCAAGGCGTATCGTTTACGCCGGTAGAAAAAGTCAGCATCGCCAAAGCCCTATTGCAGTCGCTACGGGTGGACAGAATTGAGGTTGCCTCCGCCCGCGTTTCCCAAGGCGAAAAAGAAGCAGTCACCAGCATTAATGAGTGGGCGAAACAGGAAGGCTTTGCCGGACGCGTAGAAGTCCTGGGCTTTGTCGACCACACGCGCAGCGTCGACTGGATACTGGAAACCGGCGGCGAGGTTATCAACCTGCTGATCAAAGGCAGCGAAAAGCATTGCCGCGTACAGCTGGGCAAAACGCTCGCTGAACATACCGTCGATGTTTTGCAAACCGTCAATTACGCGCTGGAAAAAGGCCTGAAGGTTAACGTCTACTTGGAAGACTGGTCGAACGGCTATCACGACGATCCTGATTATGTTTACGGCTTGATGGACAACCTGCAAAATTCGGGTATCAGCCATTTTATGCTGCCCGATACCCTCGGCGTTTTATCACCCGACGAAGTATTCTCAAGCTTCAGCGACATGTGTAACCGCTATCCGAAGCTGCAATTCGATTTTCATCCCCATAACGATTACGGCTTGGCAACCGCCAACGTGATGGCTGCGGTTCGCGCCGGGGTGAACTCCATCCACTGCACCGTCAACTGCCTCGGTGAACGCGCGGGCAATGCCTCAATGGCCGAAGTGGCTGTGGTATTGCGCGACAAAATGAACATGCAACTGTCTATTGATGAAAGCCATATCGTCCGAATCAGTGCGATGGTCGAAAACTTTTCAGGCAAACGCATTGCCGCCAATGCCCCCATCGTCGGTGCCGATGTTTTCACCCAGACCGCAGGCATTCATGCCGACGGCGATCAAAAAGGCGGACTGTACAAAACCAAATTGGGGCCGGAACGTTTCTCCCGCACCCGAAGCTACGCCTTAGGCAAGATGAGCGGCAAAGCGTCGCTGAAAAAGAATCTGGAAATGCTGGAACTTGACCTGTCGGAAGAGAACCAGAAAAAAGTGCTGGCCCGGATCGTCAGCCTCGGCGATTCAAAAGAAACCATTACCACCGACGATCTGCCTTTTATCATTGCCGACGTTCTGGAGAGCAAGAATTATCAGCATATCAAGCTGCTCAACTGCTCGATCACCAGCGGCCTGGATTTAGAATCGACTGCCAGTCTGCGGGTCAAAGTAATGGGCACGGTACATATTGAATCAGGTTCCGGCAACGGCGGCTTTGATGCCTTTGTTGATGCCATTAATAAAGTGATGCAGCAGCATGACTATACCTTGCCCGCACTGGCTGATTTTGAAATACGCATACCCAGAGGCGGACATACCAGTGCCTTAACCGAGTGCGTGATCACCTGGGATTGCGGCGGTGAACTGCGCAAAACCCGCGCCGTGCATTCCAACCAGGTTTTTGCTGCGGTGTTGGCAGCGCTGAAAATCATCAACATGCAATTGCACGAGCTGAAATTGCATCAGGCTTGATCGTCATGTCGGCGCTTAGGCTGTTTCTGCATCGGTCAAATAGCAGCCCGGCTCCTAGTTCATAGTATCCGGGCTGAAAAAGCATGAAGCCGATCAGCCATGAACCTGAACCCATTATCCGATTGCTTTATTTTGTTGCATGCTTTCGCAGTAGAAGGAAACCCCATGCTTCCCCTGTTTTGCGTGATACATTGCCGTATCGGCAAAATGAATCAGGGTTTCGCTATGACTGGTGTTTTGAGGGCAAACCGCGATACCGATACTGCCACCCAGAGTAAACTCCAATTCATTAAAAATATAAGGTTCACGTAGTTTTTTCAGAATTTTTTCGGCTACCGGCGCAGCCCCATCAGCATCGGTTGCCGGCAGTAATAGAGCGAATTCATCGCCGCCAAGGCGGGCGGCCATATCGGAATCGCGCAGAGTGGAGGAAATTCTTCTGGCGGTTTCTTTGAGTACCTCGTCGCCAACAGCGTGTCCCATAGTGTCGTTGACAAACTTGAATCTATCCAGATCCATGTAAAAAAGCGAAACTGGTTCGTTGGTGCGATGCGCCATGCTGATGACGTGCTGAAGCTGATCCGCAAATAACCGGCGATTAGCCAGGCCGGTTAACTCATCGTAATAAGATAGCCAGATTAAGCGATCATCGGCTTGCTTGCGTAAAGTGATGTCATGCACAATACCGTCAACGCCTATACAGTTGCTGTATTCATCATAAACAAGGGTGTCTGTTACTTCAAGCCAGTGGATATTTTTCTCTACATCGTATATTTCTAACTGGTAAGGCGAGTCGTGTATGCCTTGGCTACACGGTTTGATGTGCTCATCAAGTTTAAGGTTTACCGGATTATCAGTAAGATATTCATGTGAATGAATCATAAATTCATCCACCGTGTATCCGAGTATGTTGGTTATTGAAGGGCTGATGTAAGTGAATATGCCCTCGCAATCGCGTTGATAAAAAAAGTATTCATTACGCAGATTTTCAACCAGACTACGAAATTTATGTTCGCTGGAATTGAGCTCGGCGGTGCGCTTTAAGACCAGATGTTCAAGATCGGTTTTTAATGTTTGT
>DATBQC010000823.1:0-2457 GCA_036561065.1 Methylobacter sp.
CTTGAGGGTTGATCAGCATTACCTTTTTGATTGAACTTCTTAGCTTATGCATTTTGGGAAGATCCTCTAATGTCTGTTTCAAAGTTAATAGCCGGTAAACTCGCGCACCAATTTTGCCATAATTGGCGGTATTCCTGTTCCACGGTTCGCGCATAAGCGGTGTGGTCGCCGACCACCGACGAGGTAAAACTGCTGCGCAGTTGCCGGCGTAGCGATGCTAAGGATTGCAAGTCACTGGCCTTTTGAGTGGCAAGCTCGATGTATTGTTGCTGGGTTTCTGCAATCCAATCGGGCAGATCCAGGGCTGTCATAATCGACGCCGACAGTCTGCCGGCCATAGTCGGCCAGCACAAGGCGACCATCGGTATGCCCATCATCAGGCCTTCCAGCGCCGTTACCCCGCCGCCATGCGGAAACGGGTCCAGTGCAATGTCGATTTGTTGGTACGCTTGCATATGCTCATACCATGACGTTTTGCCCTGTAGGGTGATGCGATTCGCCGCCACGCCGGCTTGGGTGAAATGTTCAACAACCCGATCCCTGACAGCTGCATCATCCAATTCCGCTGTCTTCAGTACCAGCCTGCTCAGGGGAACCGCCAGCAATACCTCAGCCCAAGCGCGATAGGTCTTGTCCGACACCTTCACCAAGCGGTTAAAGGAGCCGAAAGTGACGATGTCGTCCGATAAGGCGGGCAGTTCATTCACGTCAGGGAAAGGCTCTGGGAAAAACGCGCTCACCACGCTCGGCAAATACCGGATCTGTTCGGCGAAGTAGTGTTGCTCCTCCGGCGGGACCATGATTGGATCGGTAAAAAACACGTCCATTGTCCGCATTCCGGTGCCCGTTGCATAGCCCCAGGCGGTAATCTGGATTGGCGCAGGTTTGCGCGCAAAAACCAGCAGACGGTTGCCTGCGGTGTGCCCGGACAAATCAACCAAAATATCAATCCGATCCCCTGTAATCATATTTGCTACTGCATCGTCGGATAAGCCGGCGATGTCTCGCCAAGCCGTCACGTTTTGCTTGAACAGTTCGGTAAACTGGTCGCTCTTGTCTTTGGAATTGGAGTAGGCGAAGACGTCAAATTGTGAACGGTCATAGTCGGTCAGCATACCGCCAAAGACTTTGGCAGCGGAATGATTCCAGAAGTCGGCGGAGACATAGCCAATGCGTAGGCGGCGAACCGGATCAGGAATATTGGCGTGAGCCTGTTGTTGATGCAAATGGGCGGCGTGAGCTATATTCCATCGTTTACGTTCTTCCTGCAAAGAGGCAGTATCTTTATCAGGCATTAGATCCAGGGCAAAGATGAGGTTAGTGTGCGCTACGGCAAAATCAGGCTTGATCGCCAATGCCTTACGATAGTTGGCCTCCATATCATCAATTTGTCCGAGTTTCAGCAGGATATTACCCAGGTTATTATACGCTTCGGGGAAATCCTGATTGATCGTTAGCGCCCGGTGAAAGCTCGCCATTGCGTCGTCAAGTTGCTCGAGTTTTAACAGGGTATTGCCCAGATTGTTATGCGCCTGAGCGAAATCAGGGTTAATCTCCAGCGCCCGATTGTAGCTGGCCTTTGCTTCATCCAGCCGATTCAGATCATGGAGAGTATAGCCCAGGTTGTTAAGAGCATCGGTGTAATCCGGCTTGATCGCCAATGCCCGTCGAAAACAGGCCTCGGCCTCATCCAACCGACCCAAAGCATAAACGATATTGCCCAGACTATTATGTGCTTCGACGGAATTCTGGTTGATGGCTAATGCCTGCCGCAAATTGGTCTCAGCCTCATCCAGCCGCCTCAAACTATAGAGAGTAGTGCCCAGGTTGCAGTGTATCTGGGCATTATCTGGGGCGATCTGTAGAGCTTGTCGATAGCGCGTAGCAGCCTCGTCTAATCGGCCAAGACCCTGGAGGGCAACGGCCAGGTTACAATGCGCCTCGGCATCATTCGGCGACAGTTCCGTTGCCTTTTGCAAAGCAAACAGCATCTCTTTGCCTTGCTTTTGAAGAGTTGCGCCCAATACTTTCCAGGTAAAACCGGAATCAGGATACTGCTCAACCAGCAATCGCGCTTTGTATTCCGTTTCTACATAGTTCCCGGAATTGAACAGGGCGACGAGTTGATTTATTTTTGTTGCATTGGGTTGTGATTTCCCTTTTTTGGTGGCAGCTTCTTCCCCTTTCGGTAAGGATGTTTCTACGGAGTGTATTGTTGGCTGAGTTGCTGCCTCGGCTTTCTCTAGCAAGGTATGGGCTTCCGGGGTGTCGAGGCCGTGTTGCAGGGCGATTTGGATGACCTCCAACGCTTCCATGGACTGGCCGGACACCAACAGTGCATCGGCGTATGACAGCCAGTATTCTCCTTGGGAGGGGTTGGCTTCCAACGCGGTTTTCAGATGGGGCAATCCCGCTGCGTGCCGCCCTGTTTGCGCCAATAACAGGCCCAGATTATAG
>DATBQC010000824.1:0-1796 GCA_036561065.1 Methylobacter sp.
CGCGACGGGACGCTGGTGGCCTGCGTGGCGCAGGAGGCCTTGATCAGGAAGGTGGGCGGACGCTGATAATGGTCGGCAGTCGGCGCGATCGGACAATTTTGCACGCTGTGTATCGGATGTTCTATCGCCATTCATTTTGTGGCTGAATGCAGATCGCATATGACAGGTTTTCGAAAAATAGCGTCAATCGCAAATGTTATCGAACATCTCGATCCGGAACCATATTCGTTTAACGGGCATTGCTGGCTGGAGAGTAAGCCCGAAGCTAGGACAAGTATTGAGTTCGAATGCGAGTTCATGTACGACGCCCAGGCGCTGGTCGCAGATTGGCCGCGCAGCACCTACGAATTGCGCATCCCGTTTCAATCCTGTACTTTTCAGGGCGCCATCGGAGAGCTGTTTATTCGTGGCTTTGGTCAAGTGTCCGGCCAAATAATTTTTGCAGATGGTCACGTCCTGTTCGGCGGAAGCAATGAAATCGTCAAGCTTTTCGCTCATGTATGTTTTGAGGAAAATAATATTGTGAGTTTGGCAGGAACATATGAGCTGAACGGAAATAGACACCTTTTTTCGATTCGTGGTGGCAAAAATCCTGGATCTGCTTCAATAGCGAATCTTCAATCAAATTCAAAATTTCTATCCTAGGAAATGCGACCCGAAATTTGGAGCCAGAAAGGGGAGCATCTGTGCAAGGGCGGTGAACTGCGCACTTGAGCAGAGTTTGTTGAATGAGTTGTCCCGAAGATGTCGCGTCAGGGGGGCGCATATAACTTGCGCCTAGGCAGATATTTTTATCCATTCAGTCATCCAAGACATGAAATATTTTAGCGACCTGAACCTGATTCGTTATTACACTGAATGCATTGACGATGCCAGCCAACAGCAGCCGGAAATCCGTGCGTTGCCAACCGATTCAATAGCCGACGAAGGCGACGTCACGCCAGAATCATTCGCCACGATTGCAGAATACTTTCGCATCGCCCTTTTGACAGGTATTCTGCAACCCGACGAAATTCGACGCTGGGCTGACCAGCTTATTGCCGAATTGCCAGAAGCGCCCGGTGAGCTTGTCGAAATTTCGTGGAGCAAGGATTTGCCGATGCTGATGAACGCACTGGAATCGATACAGGGCGAACGTGACAAGAAACTGGCGGGGAAGTGCCTGCTTGGCCTGGTGCGAGAGAATCTGCCGAAATCAGCCTTGATGGAGGCAGCTGCGCAGGCAATGTACATCGTGCAACTGGCGGACCTTGGCAATGAGCTGTACCTCAAGTTCGATGCTGTCCATGAGGGACTGTCTTTGGCATACAATGGGATAGTTGGAACGGTAGGACCGTATCGTGCCGAGTTGGTGTCGCTGCTGGCAAAATTTCCTTCAATTTGCTTGTCGAAAATGTTGCCGGATACTGTCAAATCGCGTTGAGCAAGTTCCGTCCTCCCCATCCCGTTTCTGTCGTGGAGAAATTCAGCAATGCCGGTCAAGAAGCAAAATTCCGGATAGAAACGTATTACGAATGCCTAGTACATCCCGAATAAGCGGAAGGGAAATTCGGGCCTGCTCCAATCGTAGCCGATTTCACACTCACCGCACATTCACCGCATCCCGCCTTCAAATTCTGCATATATGCTTGAACCATCGGCACCGGAACCACAGGAGCCAGCTCGGATCGGGTCGCAATTCACGGATCACCGCTGCATGACAAGAAAAATAGAGGGATGAGCATGGCTTCCGAACCAGACAATCTCGCCGCGCGATTCATCGATTGGCCAGGCCAATGGGGCCTGTTTCCAGAACG
>DATBQC010000825.1:0-3962 GCA_036561065.1 Methylobacter sp.
GACATGGTATTTATTGATTTCATCCATGAAAATCGACACGTCAGTTTTACGTCGATAAGAATAACGCGAGGTTCCAATACAGAATGTTTCTACGCATTCCGGCTCCAGTGGATCAATAAATTCTTCTAGGTCTTCCGGCGGATTCTCCTCGC
Organism: Methylobacter sp.; assembly: GCA_036561065.1. GTDB lineage: Bacteria > Pseudomonadota > Gammaproteobacteria > Methylococcales > Methylomonadaceae > Methylobacter_A. The sequence goes on from DATBQC010000825.1 coordinate 153, forward strand.
TGATCAGTAACCGATCCGACATCTCATGGGTTTTATCAATGTCGATCTGGATAAACTGTTCCGCTTTACTGCCGGTTTGAATAACAAAATGCAAGGTGTTGCCGGTTTGCCGCGTGGCGATGAACTTTTGTTCCCGTGCATGATCGATCAGGGTTTGCAGGTTTTTCCCGCATTCGATATAGGTTCTTTCAGTCCATTCAATCAAATTACCGGCGATACGGTTGCCGTTCATATCGACAATGCCGCCCAAGCGATACCATTCTTCGCCGGTTTTGGCTAACCGGATCGGATAACCGGGATTCAGCGTTTGGAGCTTGGATAGCAGTAATTCGTCATCCGTATCAGCTAGAGTGTTCTTACAGATTATTGCGAGCTGTTGCCCAGAGAGTTGGAAGTGTTGCTCAGCCATTGTAGGTTCCTGGTTTCTCGTTCCCATCTGCCCTCTGGGAATATTTTGTTAAGCGTTCCTGCGCCGTTGCCTTCACATCAGGCTCCGGGTCATCAAGCAGACAGGCCAACGCCTCTGGATGAACACGCTGGGCTGCGGTATAGCGCACCACCCAGTCCGAATCATGCAGCATGATAACGGCATCATCCGGGGTCATGCGTTCAGCGATAATGCGCCTGACTTCAGGTGCATTATCATGAGCCATTAGACCTAAACTGACTTCGGGCAGGTGTTCAGCCACGATTTTTCGCACTTGCAGATCTTCATCCCGAATAAACCGGAACAGACGTCCTTTCGGTAGTCTTTTGGCTATTGTTAATCTGACGATATAGTCTTTATCGTCAGCCATTTTTTCCAGATCTTCGGGAGCAATGCGATCTGCAACAGTCATGCGCACTTCTCTATCCGTATCGTCAATTAACAGATGCAACTGAGACGGTGGTATCCGATAGGCGACCGCGCGCCTGACCACTTCATCTTCATCATCAATCAGGTCTGCAAGCGATTTCTGCGAAGCGTAACGAACGGCAATCGCGCGTCTTTCCCAAAAGCTATCGTGCAGATATTGCTCGGCATAAGCTGGATTAACGCGAAAAAAACGGTCGATCTGCCTCCCGCTTTCAACGAATACGCAGGTATCTCCGGGCATGCAGCGGCCCATCAGCAGGGTTTTGCTGCGAAAAGGACATAAACTGCAATCGGCAAAAGGGACGCTGACAGGGTTTTCATGATCGGACATGCGATGTTCCGTTTAGTCCGGGATGATTTCTGCAACAACAATGCCCGTTGCGACATCGTAATCATTAGTCAGACACAGACAGTGTTCCCGGCCGTCAATCAAATAAAGATTGAAGTCTTTATGTTCAATGACAGGCTTATTGTTTGGCAGATCGTCATCCATGCAGTAAGTGAAATGGATGGGCTGATATTGCTGCCTTAGCGCCGAAACCGTGTCTTCTTCTACACCCATTGTTTCAACTTTCGCGGCTATGTCGTTGACTTGGCTTATGGTAATCATCCTGTCGCTTCCCTTTCAAAATGGAATCGATCGCTGGCTTCAACACCCATGACTTTAGCCAGCCAGGGGGGCGGAGTGCCGGCAATAACGCTTTGCAGTTGGTCGAGCACAACAGCAATGGGATCAATTACAGAGAGTTTAATCGGGTGTATACCCAACTTGACGATTTTCGCCGCCGCCGGGCCGCCAACAGAAGCGATATAAAGCACTTGGCAATCCTGAATCAGTTCGGCTCTGAACACGTTTTTATCATCCACTTCCAAACCTTTAGGTATGTCAGGGTTGCGGCTGTCGATCAACCGGGCTTCACCGGCCGAAACCTGATAAATTAAAAATTGGCTGCAAGAGCCGAAATGACCGTCAACATTAATGCCGTCATTGCTGGCACAGGCGATGCGAACGGAACAGGGCATGTCGCCATCAACATAGGCTTCGGGTGTGTTCAGGTGAGTGTCTAAACCGGATTTAAGAATGCTTAAAGCATGGGTCAATAAAGGCTCGTCAACATCTAAAAACTCACCCGCACACGCGGTTTTAAGGGTTTTCAGGTGTATGCCGACGATTTTTTCTTCAGTGATAGGAAGGCCGATGCAGTCAGTCAGCACTGACAGCAAGCGCTTGGCATCGGTATCGGGCAAAGCGCGAGCCGCCAGCCCGATACGTAAAGCCAGTTCTCGCGAGATAGCCTGGCTGCTCATCTGCTTACGCCTCTAAAGGCAAGATGCAGTTGTCGACGGGGCAAACTTTGACGCATTGCGGTATGTCAAAATCGCCCTCGCATTCGGTGCAGGTTTTTGGGTCAATTTTAAAGACAATTTTACCCTCGGTGATTGAGTTGGTCGGGCAGACCGGTTCGCAGTCGCCGCATGAAATACAATCCGCTTCAACAATATATAAGGCCATGATTATTCTCCTGAATCTAAACGTTTTGCGCGCAAGGTAATGGGGAAATCCGGTTGTTCATCCAGCGGTTCGAAATAATATTTTGAACCGTCGCTGAGCAGGACTTCGCCGCCCCATTTATCGGGGCTATCGAATTCAACGGATTCCGCCACTTCTTCCAAATCTTTTTTGGGTACGTAGAAGACTAATTTGCCCTCTGCATTTTTTTTCAACATGACACTAGGCATTAAATTCTCCGTTTACACGCATTTAATAAATGGGTTTAACCAAACGTAGGGGCAAACCCTTGTGGTTGCCCCTTTGGAAATATCCGTATTTGAAGGGTATCCACAAGGGATACCCCTACAAATTAACGAATCAAATCGTAGTTATAGTCAGTTGTACCCATACCTCTGGTCTCTTTATCCAACTGTTCCAGTACGGCATTAACCAGGGTTGTCAGCATATAAATAGCGCCTTCATAACCCAGCGTTGTCATTCTGTGCAGATGATGTCTGTCAAAGATTGGGAAACCGATGCGGATCAACGGCACTTCAAACTCTTCGCCCTTATAAAGCGTGTCGCGTTGAATGAACTTGCCGTAAGAATTGCCGATCATGAAGTCCGGTTTGTTGGTAAATACCAGTGAACGGAAATGCCATAAATCTTTGCCGGTATGGACGACAGTTTTTTGTCCATAAGGAGAATCTTTCAGAATTTTATCCATCGCTTTCGCCCAACGTTTGTTGGCATGGTTGCACAATACATCAGTCGGTTCAGCGCCCAATTCCAGCAGGAATTTGGTCATGCCCATCACGAAATCCGCATCGCCGTACAAGGAGAACTTTTTGCCGTGCATCCAGGCGTGCGAGTCGGTCATCATGTCAACCAAGCGGCCGCGCTCAAGCTCCAAAGAAGCAGGGATCGGTTTGCCGGTCAATTCGGAGATTTTCATCAAGAACTCATCAGTCCATTCCAGGCCCATCGGAATATTGATGGCTGTAGCGGGTTGATGCATGATGGTTTGTACATATTTCTTGGTTTTTTCCAACTGCCAAGGTTGCAGCAACAAGGTGTCAATCGCATTAGGCGCATCCTTCACTTCAGCTTGGGTGGTGCCGCCGGAATACAGACGGAAAGTACCGTCGGCAGGCGTATCCAACACTTCGGAAGGATCGCTCAATAACGAGTAATCAACGCCCATTTCCTTCATCATGCGGTGCATGACGCGGAAGTTGCCCAGATAGGTTTCAAAGCCCGGAACCAGGTTGATCTTGCCGTTGGAGCCGACTTTCTTGTCGTCCATATGGTTCAGGGTGAAATACTTCAACATGCCTTCGAACATATTGTCCCAGCCGGTGGTATGGCTGCCGACAAAGCTTGGGGTATGTGCATAAGGCGTCGGGAAATCCTGTTCGATATGTCCGGCTTTTTTGGCGTTATTGATGAACGCGTTTAAGTC
>DATBQC010000826.1:0-11464 GCA_036561065.1 Methylobacter sp.
TATTTAAAATGGTTTCAGTGCTGTGAGGATCATTCATGCCATAGCGACTGCGCCATTGGTGATACATCTCTATAGCTTGAACCAGTTTTGCACGCCATTGCGAATATTCGTGCATTTGCTCTTTAAATTCCATATTCCTCATGGCTCGCCTTTTGTTACTAACATGATTTTATAAGCTAATCGAAACGTCTGATGACGGTAATTTTTGGATAATTGTAGTCTATATCTTAAGAACTGTTAGTTTAAGATGTTTATTTTTTGAGAGGACCGGTGCATTTATTAAATGCCGTAAAGACGCTGATAGGCCTTTATTGCATCGAGCAAAGATGCTTCTGCTTCGGCGGTTAGGTATTCAATAATATTTGCCAGGGTGATGATCGCAACCACCGGCATCGCAAATTGATCCTCAACTTCCGAAATGGCGGAAACCTCATTTTGGCCTTTTTCCTGCCTGTCCAAAGCAATTAATACGCCTGCTGGAATTGCATGGGCATTTCTTATGATGTCTACGGATTCTCTGACCGAAGTGCCGGCGGTGATCACATCATCCAAAATAAGCACCTTGCCGACAAGCGGTGCACCTACCAGAGAACCGCCTTCGCCATGATCTTTTACTTCTTTGCGATTGAAGGCAAAGGGAATGTCTTCGTCGGTTAACCGGGCATAGGCGATCGATGTGGCGCTGACCAACGGGATACCTTTATAGGCAGGGCCGTAAAGAATATCCGGTTTAAGGCCGGATTGAATCAATGCCTGGGCGTAAAACTCGCCCAGTTTTCCCAGCTGAGCGCCGGTATTAAATAAACCGGTATTGAAAAAATAAGGACTGGTGCGGCCGGATTTTAACTGGAACTCGCCGAATTTGAGTACGCCGCAATCCAGTGCGTAGGAAATAAAGTCTTTTTGATAATCAAGCATGATGTTATGGATAGAAGGGATTAATGAATGAATTTCTCTAAAATATTGTCCAGAAAGTTCCAGCCTTGTTCAGAGCAATAATAGTGATTATGTTGTTGGATAAGCAAGTTTTGTTTCACGCAAGCGGATAAAGCCGGCTCCAGCGTTGTTGATGCAAGGCCGGTGGCTGCTTGATAGGCGTCCAGCGTAAAACCCTGCTTTAAGCGCAAATGGTTCATGATAAATTCCAACGGCAGCTCCGCTACTGCAATAGCCTCGGCTCCACCGTTTTGCTGCGGGTTGCTTAAGTACTGTTCCGGACTTTTGGCTTTGAAACTGCGAATAATGCGCTGCGGTAATTCCTGAGTGATTTTACCGTGAGCGCCTGCACCAATGCCCAAATAATCGCCAAACTGCCAATAGTTCACATTATGCCGGCATTGCCAGCCTTGTTTACTGTAGGCCGAGACCTCATATTGTTGATAGCCGTGATCGGCCAATAGGCTCTGACACTGTTTTTGTGTGTTGAAGATGGTTTCATCATCGGGCAGTTTGGGTGGGAATTTATGAAACCAGGTATTGGGTTCCAAGGTTAACTGGTAAAAGGAAATATGCTTAGGATTGAGGCTTATAGCGGTTTCTACATCTATCTTGCTGCAATCGGGACTTGCGCCCGGTAAGCCGAACATCAAATCCAGGTTGAAATTGTCAAAGCCTGATTGATGAGCAATTTCGGCAGCCTGAATGGCTTCATTGGCCGAATGAACGCGGCCCAATTTTTTTAATACCGCGTCGTTAAAGCTTTGTATCCCGATCGATAAACGGTTGATGCCCAGTGCCCTGAATTCAGCGAATTTGTGGCTCTCGAAAGTGCCCGGATTGGCTTCAAGGGTGATTTCCAGCTCCTCTTTAAGATCCAACTGTTGCCCTATGCCGCGCAATAATCGATCAATCGATTCGGGTGCAAACAAGCTGGGCGTGCCGCCGCCGATAAAGATGCTGCTGATCGGCCGGGTGATGCTATACCGCTGTATGTCGAAGGCTAAATCATTCAGCAATGCAGTTATATAAGCCGACTCAGGCGTATCGGACTTAATCGCGTGTGAATTAAAATCGCAATAAGGGCATTTTTGAATACACCAAGGGATGTGAATATAAAGGCTAAGCGGCGGCAAGAGATTTTTTGCTATATGGTTTAAAATGGCAGCCAGTTTAACACATGGGCTTCTGATGAATAAGACTCCGTGTCGGCGTAGAGGCTGGACTTGTGCCAGCCCATTCATCGATTTAAGGCAACCACAAGGGATTGCTCCTACAATTTATTGATGACTAACTACTTCAAAGCGAGAATATATGCGATTGTTACTGGTTGAAGATGACGAAATACTGGGCGAGGGACTGGCCGAAGGTTTAAAAATGGAAGGCTATGCAGTTGATTGGCTGACCAACGGCAAGCTGGCCGACGAGGCGCTGAAACTCAACAGCTATGAGTTGATCGTGCTGGATCTGAACCTGCCGGACATGGAGGGTCTGGATATTTTAAAGGCGTTAAGAGCTCGCAAAGACGAAACGCCGGTCATGGTATTGACCGCCAAAGATACCGTTCCCGATCGCGTGGAAGGCCTGGATAGCGGTGCCGACGACTTCGTAATCAAACCGTTTGAACTAGACGAAGTTTGCGCACGGTTAAGAGCTTTAGCGAGAAGAAACGAAGGCCGCAGCGTCCCCAATATCGAGTATAAAGGGATCGTGCTGGATCCCGCCGCACACCAGGTGACTTGGAACGATGAAAAGGTCGATCTGTCGCAAAAAGAATTTGAGATACTGAGTTTTCTAATGGGCAATATCGGCAAAGTTATTTCCCGCGCCCGGCTTGAAGAAAGCCTGTATTCATGGGATTCGGATGTGGAAAGCAATACCGTCGAGGTTCATATCCATCATCTGAGAAAAAAACTCGATCCATCCATTATCCGCACCGTCCGAGGTGTGGGTTATATTATTGACGAAGATTAGTATTAACTTTATAAACAATGGAACACGGATAAAAAAGACGAAAGACGAAAGGCAAAGGGCAAAACAACACTTTTCGTCCTTCGTCCTTCGCCCTTTGCCTTTCGTCTTGTGCCTTATCGGTGCTTACCAAATCCATTCCACGTTCCATTTCCCTAACTGCCAAGCAAGTCACCACCGAGAATTAATGAATTATTCGCTACGCCAGCTGTTGTTGTTTAGCCTGCTTTCCGCATCCATGTTGATCTGGGGAGTGACGGCCTATATGAGTTATAAAGTTACCCGCGACGAAGTTGCCAGCCTGTTCGATGCGGAATTGGCGCAATCGGCAAAAGTGCTGCATGTGTTTGTGGAAAGTCTGGTGCGGGAAGGTTCGTTGTCGAAGCATTGGGCGCAAACGCAGACCGATGAACAGCTACATCCCTATACGGGACGCAAAAATAAAAGACAAAGCGCTTTTCAACTCTGGGCTAAAGAAGACGACTTGTTATTGCGTTCGGGCAACTTGCCTGAGTCTACAGCACATGGCTTAAGTAAAAAAAATATTGACGATCAATTATGGGAAGTATTTGACGGGCTTTTGGAAGCCAGCGCTTTAGGTCATAAATACGAAAGAAAAGTTGCTTTCCAACTGTGGTCAAAAACCGACGGCTTACTGTTGCGTTCGGAAAGCGCGCCGACATTTGCCTTTTCCTCCGCACCGCATGGCTTCAGCGAAACCGAGATCGATGGGCATCTGTGGCATGTATTCAGTATTTCCAGCTCAAACGGCGAATATGTTATCCACGTCGGCCAAAAGGAAGAGATCCGTGCCGAGTTAACCGATGAAATATCGGCGCAATTGGTGACGCAGTTTCTGGTGGGTTTGCCGATTTTAGGTATCGTTATCTGGATTATTGTCGGGCATTCCTTAAAGCCGCTTAATCGATTGGAAATAGCCTTATCAAGGCGGGAGGCCAGTTACCTTAAACCACTGTCCAGTAAAAAACTGCCCAAGGAAATCATCCCTGTGGTCAATGAGATCAACAACCTGTTTGCCCAGCTTGAGCAGGCCTTTGAACATGAGCGCCGCTTTACGGCCGACGCCTCGCACGAATTAAGAACGCCGTTGGCGGGATTGCTGACCCAGGCCCAGGTTGCCATGCGTACCAGCGATGAGACGGTTCGTCATCAGGCGCTCAAGCGGATTGAGCAAGCCGTTAATCGCATGACCTACATGGTGCAACAGTTATTGACCTTTTCGCGCATTGAATCCGGCACCGAGTACTTAGCCAAGGAAACCACAGTGCTCAGCCGTGAAGTGCCGCGAATCATTGCGGAACTCGATTCCGAGGCGCATAAAAAGAGGATACAACTTGAATACGATGAAGTTAATGCGGTACCCATCGTGGCCAACACTCTGCTGATTAATATTTTGATCAGGAACATTATCGACAACGCGATCAAATATACCCCGGCTCACGGAATGGTACGGATTAGCCTGACAGGGACGGAACATCAATTAAGGCTGTGCGTTGAGGATTCGGGGCCGGGCATAGCGCCCGATCAATACGAAAACTCGCTAAAACGCTTTCATCGCTGCGTTGAGACCGCCAACAAAGCGCAAGGCACCGGCCTAGGTTTTTCGATCGTGCAACGGATTGCAACCATACATGGCGCTGAGCTTGTCTTGGACGAATCCGAATTCGGCGGCCTGAAAGTGACGGTGATATTTACCTTGCCGTTAAGGGCAGTGGTTAAAAAAAATGTCGGTAAATTGAGTTTTTTTACCATCAAGAAAAGCGTTTGAACGAATCGCGATGAATAATACCAATCCCCATTCTATTCCTTCTCCACCGGGAGAAGGGTTAGGAGTAGGGATTCAAACAAAAACTTATTGGGATGATTGGTAAAAATTGGAGTTACCAACAATCCGTTACCGAAAGAGCTGTTGAAATTCCTCTAACGCCGGTTTGAGTTAGTGACAGCGTACCGCATTTATCATTGGTCTGGACACCGGTTGGTGCCGCATTCAGCGTGTAAGTGCTGGCAGTCACCGCATTAATAGTTAAATTGTAATACGGAGTTCCCCCATCAACGGGGCTGGTGGCCGAAAAAATAGTCGGGGCTCCGGTATTACCGGCAGTCGTTCCGGCCCCTAAATAACTGTTCGTTTCTGTAAAATGCCGCTCCATCGCATTAGCGAATCCCAATAACGCCCCTTTCGCATCCGCTCGACGCGATTTCATAACGCTATCCTGATAGCTGGGGTAAGCAATACCGGCAAGAATGCCCACGATTGCCACAGTTACCATTAGTTCTATCAGCGTGAAGCCATTTTGTTGTAGCTGTTTCATTACCTATTTCACCTCAAGCATTGAGTCAGTCGATGAATACGTCGACTGACATAATAAAGTTTCATCGAGTGGGCGTACACTTTTATTAGCCGGTCTATTGAAGCTGCCTCCAGGATTGCCTGCCCCCAGAAGAGCTGGTAGCGCCTTGTTCGGTAGTCACCTCAATCTGACCCGCCTTGGAACCACTCGTATATTTGTATTCCAGTTTTCCAGCTGAAACCACGCCCGGTGTACCAACACTGCCCACAGTAGACTGTTTACCCGATACCGAAGTAACGGCCCCATTGATCGTTACCAGATCACTTGCGTCAATTTTTCCGTCCCCGGTAATATCTAATGGAGTACCGCCAGCCGTGTCCGACAAGCGGCTACCGGTCAACGCATCCAGCTCCATTAACCAACTGGTGCCGTCAGATCCCGCCCCACAAATATCTGTCCCGCTTGGAGGAATAGGTGTTAACGTATTGAAAATAATGTGCCCATGACGCAACAGCGGGGCGCTGACAGAGCGTTCTCCATCGCTGGTTGTCGCCGACGGCTTAAGTAAATCCATATACCAACCCTTTTGGCTTGGGTAATTCACCGTGTTATTGGTAGTTACCCGAACATTAAATCCGCCTGCCGTCACTTCTGACGAAATACTCTGAGCCTGTAAATCACTTTTTGTCACTGTAGCGTTATTATCCCAAATGCCATAAAAAGTCTGAGTTTGTGCACTTGTCACATTATTGTCAATGGTTTCAAAATACTTGCCCGTGCCAAAATACACCATCACACCAGTAGATTGAGCTGATCCGACTTTACTCGATTGCGGCTTGGCGGTAATCGGCTGTCTCGTGGTATCGCAAGAGCTTGCATTCGCACAAGCAACAAATAAAGGAGCTGGCGCAGCCGTTGTTCCATAGGCGACTTTCCATTGATTCGTGTTCGAAGAGCTGACATCGAATTTCCACATATTGCCGAGTAAATCGCCTGCATAAATAGAGTCCACAACTCGATCATCATTCGTGTCAACGGCGATAGGCGAGGATAAACCATTCGGCGCAGCCGAACTACCGGCTTTGGTATCGATAGCGGCAATGATCTGGCCTGTTTGCACGTCAATAATGTATAACACCGCCAGGTTGTTAACGCTGCCATAGCCGTTAGCCACAATAGCCGCCCATGAACCATCCTGCATCTTCACAATCGACGCCTGCGGCAAGGCATAGCCCATATTGTTGGCAAAGCCGCGTTTCGCCGTTGTATCGCTGGTTAGATCGGAAGCGGCGGGGCTATCGGTATCACTGACCTCCCACAACACATTGTTGCCGCCAAAACTGTTCGGGTCGGTCACATCCAACCCAAACACGGCCTTGCCGCCTGCACCGGTCGAGCTCACCAGCATCGTATGCCAAGCGCTGCTAAAATACGCATCGGCGACCCGTGGCGAACCATCCACCAGGTACTGATGGGTATAACTGGGCGAAGATAACGCACTAAGTCCGCTATAGACGGAGTTAGGTACATAAGCGAGAATTTCCTTACCGGTATCGGTACCCGATGAACTGGCGTCAAAACCATGCAGCATTCCATCATTAGCACCGACATAAACCATCTTGCGTCGGTTTGCATTACTGGTAACAAAGGCTTTGTAAGACGAACCTTCCGCCCCTGACAATTTGTCATAACCGTAGTTCTCAGCGCTGACATATACAGGGTTAGAGTTGACAATATCCCCTAACACCCACGGATCGGGCGCAACCATCGCAAGGGTAGTCTTATCAAGGTGGGTGCGATTACGAAAAACCCTATCTGCCGCAGTCGCGGATCTTATCGTGTCAGCATCGGTGCGTTGAGGGTTCTTTTCTTCATGAGCCCAATCACCGCGTATATAGTTTAGCCGCCACACCCCTTGATCCGTGGTGCTGGAACAACTAGATATACCCAGCGCCGTTTTCTGGCTAGCTGTTAAATTGGCGCAGACAAAGGTTACCCCCTTTGGAGAATTGGAAGAATTATAGGTGAATATATTCCGCGAGCCGAAAGCCGGAATATGCTCCGCAGCATTCCATAGCGCGGTTCCAATAGCACCCGTAACTCCGAGAGGAATCATTGATAAACTCCCTGTCCAATCGGCGCTGTCATACTTACCCTGATAAATGGCTGCACCAGTATTCAGTTGTGCGGAATTAGCCACCACAGAAGAAGATGAGCTGACTTTGCCGATAATGCTTGAGGTAATATTATCCAGCGCATCAGCCAGTGTTGTGGTGTCCGTCGCATAAATGAACTGACCGCCGCCTTGAGTCGCCGTATCGCGTAACAGGGGATTAACACCCGCTACAGAAGGGTCAATCGCCGGATCGGCAAAACCGACGGTATAAGTGGTAAGATTATTTTTTTCCCCATTGATTTTCGTCAAATCCGGTCTTAAGTCCATCTCATATAAGGCCTGGGCAACATCATCAAGATAATCGCTGGAATTACTGCCAGCGTTGGCTACGCTTAAATTAGGAGAAGCGCCGTTACCTCCAGGATAAGCATAAGCCTTTTTCATATCATAAGTGGTGCAATTGCTACTCAAAGCACCGGAGCAATCACCATCATAATCTCGAAAATAAGTACTAATAGTTTGATCTGACGAGGGCAAACCGTCACTCAAAATTATCACCGAACTGCTTTGGCAGGATCCCAGAATGGGCGAGGCAAGTGGTGTTGAACCGGTTGAATTCAAAATGCTGTGACTGTTGAATACGGCATCCACCGTCGCGGTTGCTGGACTGGTAGCGGGATGCAGCGTGAGATTTCCGGTATAGCCTGTTGCAAAATAACGTCCTATATCGGACAAAGTTTCCGCCAGCGGGGTGCTGGAATTGGCAGAAAATCCGGCTATTTGAGTGGTAACTGTTGTTGCCTTGGCTGCATCCAGCTCGCCAATGGCTGTTAAAAGTTCACCGCCGGTATCACCGTTATATCGGGCGAGCCCTAATCTAACGGTGGGTAATGAGCCCGTAGCCGGTATCAATGCATTTACAAAATTGGTAGCTGCATCTTTGACAATTTGGAGCCTTGTTGTAGAGCTTGTTATACTGGTCAATGATCCATTGAGAGAGCCATTGTATTTATTAAAGAACTGGTTTAACTGGTCGCCTCTGTAGGTGCCTAGACTGGAAATATTGTAATATTTGCTGGTATCAAAACATTTTTTCGAAGTTGCGTTTCCAAAAGTGGTGGAATTACTGCTGGTGCAACTTCCTGTAAGCGGGCAGAATTTTGCGCTGCTTGAAAAAACCTGCATAGTAATAATGGTCGTTGCCCCTGCCGCTGTCGCCGCACCGTTAACGCCGGTAGGAGCTGAATAATAGTGGGTGCTGCTACAGGTCGTGGAAGACCCCGTAACGGCGTCGGGTGTCAGGGGTGCCCCCCCAATCGTCAACGAATCCGACATCGACATCGAATTATCCACCATCAGCATGATATTCGGTTTAGCCGCTGAAACGCCTATAAACAAAGGCGTTTGCGCCGGAGTAATCGCCGCCGCAGGCTCCACCACAGAGCTCAAAATGCCCCAAAAAAAGAAGACTATCGTCGCTCTGCGGATTTTGTTAATGTCCATGCCGATCTCCTGAATACCGGTAGATTATTGTGAAGACAAGGTTTGGATTCTTATCGTTTGTAAATGGATTGCAGTATTACCACAGCATCAGTGGTACCGCCCGTGCCGCGGGCGGTGATCCGATACCAGGATATGCTCGTTGAATCAGGTGGCGCTCCGGCTTCAAGGCTCCCGCCGACACTTGTTGAGGTACCTGTGGTGCTGGGAAGCATTTCAATGGTATATCGTGGGGCTGAACTAATACCTGTCAGCGTTCCACCGCTATAAGTTGTTACCGCAGCATTCGTCCAATCAATCGGCTGTGTACCTGTATACAAAGTGGGCGCTCCGGAAGTGGCTGCCTCACCGGCTCGCAAAGCCGCTTCTGCCGCCTGAAAAGCAAGGTTAGAATCCCTGCTGTTTCCGGCCATCTTCTCTTCAAGGCCGGTTACTTGACTGCCTGTGATGCTGATTAAGGTGAGCAGCAGTAACATAATCATACTGATCGGCAGCACTACGCCGGATTGATGCTTAAATGAACAATATTTGTTAATCATTAACATCTTCCTTTTATGGAAGCCGATTGCGCAAGGCAATGGTTGAAGTAAAAACCCGCCTGATCCGTCGATCTGTCGGCGTGACGGTTGCGCCATTGTAAATATAATCTAACGGCTGGGCGGCTAAACCGTCATTCATGCTTCTTACTAAAACACTGACGCGGATGCTGACCACTTGATTCATATTCAGTCCGGCTGTGCCCGCCGGCACGTAATAGTTGGCCGTACCGTCCGGCGTAGTATCGGTATCTGCACCGTATAAAATCTGCATATTCTCGACGCCCTCAACCAACTCGACAGGGTTGGTTGTGCTTGCAGGTTTGGCGTTATCCAATCGCCATAATCCCGGTTCACCGCTGGCATTGTTACGAATAAAAAAACTGTAGGACCGAAATGCCAACACTTCCGCATCGGAGCCGTAGAGTTTGCTGAGGTTATTCGTAGTGTTTTGGTTATTGGCATGCGCGATAGTCTGAACTCCGCTACCTGATGAGGCGCTGGTTGCTATGAAGATATCCGTTGCACTGCAATCGGAAACCATAAGCACATCATAGGCGTTGATGTTGCATGTATTACTAGCCAGTATTTGAATGTTGGCATTAACTACTCCCATATTACCTGTCAAATACCCGCCGCAGCTTCCGCCAAAATGATAAGTGATCGAATCGGTTCCGGCTACACAGTCGTTGGAAGCGCCGCATGCGCTGGCGCTCCAGTTATTGGCAACATTATTGATACCGGCAAGTGGCGTGCTAAGGCCTCCGGCAAGCGTGGTAGGGGCGGGGTTCGGATTGGGGTTTTTAGGATCAATAATAATGTTAGGGGTGATTGATCTGGAGGCACAGCCCTGAAATCCCATCATCCGATCGTCCCTGGTAATAAAATCCATGACAAAGCGGCCATTTTCCTGAAGTCTGGAAAGATTCTCCTGCATTCTATAAGTCTGCTTGGAGCCGATAAAAATTTGTATTATGCCACCTATTAAGAACGCGCCCAGCAGCATGGCTATCATGAGTTCTATCAGGGTAAAACCTGTTTGCAAGCTTTTAAACTGCTTCATAACTGAAAGCTCACGGAGAAATTCGGGTCGGAAGCGTTGACCGCCCCATCGCGGTTATCATCCCAGTTAACGGTAATGGTAAAAACCCGCGTTGCAGCGACAACCGTTATGGTTCCTGTACCGCTGGGCAGAGTACCGGTTAAGGCAGTATTCCACTGAAAGAGATCATTTTGAGCCATTTGCGCACCGGTACAACCAGTCGTAGTGGTGCAGCCCGCCTGAGCTGTGGCAGCTGTCGGGGCCATGGTAACTGTAAGATATGTGCCGGCTGCAATAACATTGCCGGTTGTCGGATCCAGACTTTCATTTTTATTAGCCCGCATTCTGTCGGCCATGTCATAAGCCAGCTGCGTAGCCTGACTACGATTATAGGCGCTCAGGTTGTTTTTGATGCTGGCAGCTTGAAGTCCTGCCAGCCCGAGTAAGCCGACAGCTAAAACCAGCGTCGCGATTAAAACTTCAATTAAGGTAAATCCGCTATTTTTATTCATAAGGCATCATGGCGCCAAGCAAAGGTTTTGGCTAGATTAAGGACATGCTGTTGTACCGTCAGACGTTTTTGGCCGACCTAATGCATTTATTGCGATTGCACGGGAGTTCACGGTGTCGCCCGAACTGGCGCATAATCTGAATGTGTCGCCGCTAGAATTTAAGCTTAAACCACTGGGTGAATAGGCCGCAAAAGTTTGGTACCCGGCAGTCCCGGTTCTTAAGGTAAATCCGTTGGTTAAAGCAGGGTAAGTTTTGAGCAAAATGTCCGCAGCATCAAGCGAACCATTCCCGTCCAAATCGGTAAAAATATCCCAACCTGAATCCCAGTTTTGATTTGTACTTCCTTTTCTTCTGACGCTGATTTGCACGCCTCGTTTAACGGCTTCGCTACGAGCCAGATTTAGCGAGGTCACCAATTCATTGGCATAAGTTGTTAACCGGGTGCTTCTTATGGTTGAGGTAAAGCTTGGTATGGCTATGCTCACAAGAATACCGGCAATGGAAATCGTCACTATGAGTTCAATCATGGTAAACC
>DATBQC010000827.1:0-2313 GCA_036561065.1 Methylobacter sp.
CGGTGACAATGTTGAGGATAGAATGGGGCGATTGCCTTTTCTGATTTTTTATTTGATATGTGGACTGCTGGCTACTTTTTTACAGTGGTTTTTCGATCCAAACCTTGCCATTCCCGTTGTCGGTGCATCAGGTGCGATAGCCGGTGTATTGGCAGCCTATTTTTTCCTATATCCGCTTGAACGGGTTGTGGTGTGGATTCCTATCCTGTTTTTACCGATAGTCGTTCATGTCCCTGCGGTTGCTTTTTTAGGTTTGTGGGTGTTGATCCAGTTGTACAGTGCGACAACCGCTATGCTCTTTGGTGGCGTTGCCGTCGATGTGGCTTGGTGGGCTCATTTGGGAGGTTTTGTTGCCGGTTCTGTTTTATACCGGTTGTTTCTTCGTGAAGATTCAGCCGAAAAAAATGAATCATTTTGACGCTGTTAAGGTATAATTTGCGGCTTCAAGTGGCGCTGTTTTTGACAACAGGCCAGGGCCAGGATGTGTTTCCCGGCTAAAAAGACTTCTTAAGTTCAATCAGGGAATTGAAAGTAATATGAAAAAAGTTAACGTTGCGTTGGTCAGATTGGTTCAGTTTGTGGTTTTTGTTGTGTCCGTATTTATGGTGATAGTCTATTTCGGCGCCATGGTTTTACTGCCTTTGGATGCGATTGTATTGCTGATAAAACTGATGGGGGTTGTCGGTCTTAATGGTTTTATTGCGGCTTTTGTCGCCATTCCGGCGGTTGGTTATTTGGGCTTGATTGTTTACAAAACGCCAGGGCTTTGCAAAATGGTAGTCGATATGGGTGTTGACCTGATCAAGACCGGCAAAACCCGAGTTGAAGCGTTTAATGAAATTGCCGATACGGTAAAAGTCTAATTTTTCCGATCGTTCACACAAAAAAAGGTGCGCCGGTTTTTCGACGCACCTTTTTTTGTGCCTGTTGCTTTGGCAAGCGTTATTCTCGGCTTCCAGCCTGGAGCTGGGTGAGGAATAAACTCAATTATCACGATGTCAATGCGTTAAAGCGGTATATGCTTGCAGTAAGCTTTAAATTACGTTGCCTTGTAGTCAGAGGCTTTGGATAATAGCGGTTGTAAGATTCTGTTTTCAGTTGAAAACACCCAAACTAATTGATTAAGCTTTGTGATGGCGAGGCGCGAGACGAGGATATGCACAAAAAAGAATACCAGGCAAAGCCGGGAAGTCCTTATCCTTCCGGCTCCAGGGCTAAAACCAAGGGCGTTAACTTCTCCATTTTCAGTCGTTATGCGACGCATGTGGAACTTTTGCTGTTTCATACGTCAGACTGCCTTGAGCCTTTCCAAACTATCGTGTTGCAGGAAGACATCAATCGCACTTTTTTTTCCTGGCATGTCTATGTGGCCGGTTTGCCGGCTGGAACTTGGTATGCATGGCGCATGGACGGGCCTAATCAAGTACGCGCGGGTCTGCATTTTGATAAGGACAAACAGCTGATTGATCCTTGGGTACGCGCAGTCAGCCATAAACGCTGGAGTCGCAAGGCGGCGTGCAAGCCGGGTGATAATAGCCTTACCGCGATGCGCTGCGTTGTTGTCGATGATCGTTACGACTGGGAAGGTGATGTGCCGCTACGCATCCGTAGCGAAAAAGCCATTGTTTACGAACTGCATGTCGGCGGTTTTACCCGGCATCCCTCATCAAAAGTGGCTAATCCGGGCACATTTTCCGGCTTGATTGAAAAAATCCCGTACCTGCAAAAACTCGGCATTACCCATGTCGAACTGTTGCCGGTGATGGCTTTCGATGAGCAGGATGTGCCCAAATACACCGCCGATATGGGCCTGAAAAACTATTGGGGCTACAGCACCCACAGCTTTTTCAGTCCGCATCCGGGTTACTGTGTCACCCCGGAGCAGGGGACTCATGTGCAGGAGTTTCGCGATCTGGTCAAGGCACTGCATCGGGCCGGCATGGGCGTCATTATGGACGTGGTTTTTAACCATACCGCAGAGGCTGGGGCAGACGGTCCGATCATCAATTTCAGAGGCATAGGCGATGATATTTTTTATCATCATGACAAGCTCGACAAGAGCATCCTTCACGACTACACCGGCTGCGGCAACACCGTAAACGCCAATCACCCGCTGGTGGCCAATTTTATCATCAGCTGCCTGGAATATTGGGTTAGGGAAATGCATGTCGACGGTTTTCGTTTCGATCTTGCCAGCGCGTTGGCGCGAGGGGAGGGCGGCGAAGTCCTGCAAGACCCGCCGTTACTTTGGGGTATCGAGCTGTCCGAGCAACTGGCAAAAACCAAGCTGATTGCCGAGGCCTGGGATGCGGC
>DATBQC010000828.1:0-2924 GCA_036561065.1 Methylobacter sp.
CGGAAACATGATGCACGGCGGGCCGCCGGTCATAGCCAAGCGTCACGTTTTCGAGTATGATTTTTGGCGCGTCGCGGAGGGTCAATTGAGCGCCCAGAACACGCCGATCCACAGCAGGATCGCGACCGGAGCGACGACAGCAAGCCGGCCCCAGGCCGACATCCGCAGCGCCGGCGGCGAGCGAAAACGCGCATCGGCAACGCGCTCGCGCGCATTTTCGCGCATCGCGGCGCGTGAGGGAGCAGGGGCGGGCACGGCTTCGGACATGGGAGTGTTATAGTATAACATTCGTGTCCGGGGCAAGGGCCAAGGCGCTGGATGGGCGCCTTGGCGCGCGCAAGATCTGACTGGGAGCGAGGGTATTTTCACGGCCCGCCGCGAGCGGCGTATCGCCGCAATTCAATGAATGCCTATGTCGTGACTATCATTACATCAACAGCGCCGAACCACGAAGCAGCTACCCCTTTTATGATCTGATATTTAAGAGCAGACTTATGGGCTTCTGCATATCTATGTAGACACCCAATAAAGCTATTTTTATGCTTTGGAATACATGAATCAATTTCTAAATTTAGGAAAACGCTGTTCCTGACGGCTCTAAACGTTGGATACGATGCATACGGAGGCAGACTAACATACGTCTCAGCGATTTGTAGGGCGCTATTCATATAAATCGCGATACCTTCCGTCTTGATCATATCAAATATGTCGGATAAGCTCTTGACGACTATGGATTTTTCGATGCAAAATATCGCATGCATTACATTTATTGGGTCAAGCTCTAGCTCACACAGACTCAAAGTAGCGCCGCACCACTTAAATAGATCGACATCATTTGCCTTTAACAGTTCTATTTGTTCATTCGCCCACTCCTCAATACTTTCGCGAGGCGCGTCGATAAATTGGCTCACATCGCGTTTCGCGGAATTTGCGCGATAATCCAAAAACCCAGCGAATCCTTGGATTCCCATGCCGTGGGCGCTAGTCACAAGGCCGCCAATCGTCCTTCTTGCTAAAAACCCATTTGTCATGTTGAGATCGGTTGATAGTGCAGCCAGTCCGCAAACTCGGTCTCCATTGTATATATATCGTAACCGCGTACAGTATTCTTGAATATAGTTGATTGGGCCGGCATACTTGCGAAACGAAATCGTCTCAAGCCATTCAAGTTTACTCTGCTGGTCCACCAGCGAAGTGACGCGACTATGTATCCTTTTCCAATCGCCGTCATTGTTCATTTTGAACTCAACATCAACGTCTAAGCCTGCCACAATCGAGGCGATGTAATCAGCGAAAGAAACGTGATGATCTTGCATACCATAAATGCCTTGCCTTACTTTAATGTCTGACCAATCGGCAAATGATGATTTTAGATGAAAACTAACAATAGTTGAATCTTCAAAATCGTCTGGGCGTTGCTTCGATAAGGTGGGGCGGAGCGTAAGACCTTTCGGAAAACTTAACATCAACGTATCTGTTAGAGCGGAATCCCATCGTCTCGTGAAAACGTTTACCTCAGAGGCGGCCATAAATATTGAATAAAAACCAATCCCATACCGCCCGACTGGCTGAAAACGCGAAGATCTGAGACCGGGAAACTCATGCTGAGCTAAATCTGATACCCAGAAAGAGTTTCCAAAATCGAGAAAGGGGCCGGTCAGAACGCGCTCTGACATGCCGGAGCCATTATCGCTAATGTCAATAATTTTTGTTCCATCTATCTCAACTTTCAGTCTAATTCTTATTATGCCTTCATAACCTTGGGCTGAAGAGAGATTGCGACGGGCAACAACAGCATCTCTCGCGTTTTGAATTAGTTCACGTAGAACTACGGTAAGCTGATCATCAGTGCCGTATAAAGTCGCGCCACCTAATGTTTCCACTAAATGCGCAATATTTCCCACGTGAATTTTAGCTGCACAAGGCTTCCACCCCTGTACGCAGATATGCTCGCTCAATGCCTCGGGAGACGCGGTGCCTGATACTTTCTGAATCTTGAATGCGGGACTGTCCTCCGAGCGTCCTCTCGAAGCCAGGAGAAGGTTCGAGGACATTATTTCGGATTCAACGAGTTGTATGGCGTCGTAAGCGACCCACCAAGCATCTACGTCCTCGATACCAAAGTTTTGGTTGGAGGTAAACAGCAAGGATCGTTTTTCCGGGTCTGACTGATCAAGATCTACTCTTGTCAGCCAATTTTGGGCGGTCCAATGATTAGCGGATATACCTTGCCGACGCGCCAACGCTCGCAAAAAATCTGGCGCTCGCCTGTCGTCAATGTGAGCGGCATCAGCACATCTCAGTAGGCAAGCAATTTTAACGGGGTCAACCCGCCATTCCCGCGGAAAGCCACCAGGCGTATTAATCTGATTTCGCAATTTCGAACTGACCTTTTCCAGGGGCCAATTGTGACTTTCCGCAATCAAGCCAATTGTTTCTCCATAATATTTTCGAAGTTCAAAATCGTCAATCAAGTGAATTTCTTTGCCATCAGTCTTCCAGCCTTTTGTTCCAAGGCGACCTGCTTGCTTTGCATGCAAATTTCGTAAGGCTGCAAAATCCGCTGTCGATCGTAAGTTCGATTCGCTTTCGTGCGGACTGCGGTCCTGAGCCGCAGCATACGCATCTTTCCACTCGACGCATTGGCGTAACCCTTCCTGACCCCCTTCATACGCCTCGAAGCACAATGCTGCATCATGCAACAGGATTGCCCCACCCAACACGAATCCTTCCATTGGATTCAACGGATAATCGGGGCCTGCTATTAAATCCGCTGTCTCCCACAAAGCATCTAGTGGATCGAATCTAACACTTGGTGCCCTCGTTTGACGGCGGCGATGATTTTGTCTGGATCAGAGGTCCAGGTGAAGGGCTGCGACTTTTGGTTGTGCTCTTCGAGGAAGCGATTGATGGCGGCTTGGAGA